>CAYPXQ010000209.1:0-8550 GCA_964414685.1 uncultured Actinomycetota bacterium | reverse complement strand
GCTGCCGTCATTAGCATATATCCTGGAAGTAAGGGCTGTCTCGGCAAGCGTGAAATCCCCTATCTGGGGAAGGTCACCCAGAAACTGGTCCACCGCCCGGGCGACAAACAGAAACAGCCCGGAAAAAGCGGCCATAAATATTATATTTACAGCAGCCAGGACAGCAATCACCGAAATGATCATCCTGGGGAGCCGGCCCCTCTTCTTTATATGTTTTTTCCTTAACCTTGACATCTGCTATATTCTATAAAAACTATGGAAAAATTAAAATCAATACTTGTATTTTAAGGTGATAAATATTACCAGTTATACGAGAATTATTATATAGGAGCCGGCAGTTTTTGGAAAATATGCAGTTGTCTTATTGATAATGAAGGGCAAAATATATAATATCTTATAAAAGACAAAAGGGACTGATGATAAAGAGATTCATATTTCCAGCATTTATTTGGGCAGCAGCCATCCTACTTATATCCTGCCGGGTCCCGGAGCAAAGGATTGAAAAAGAGGTGGTCACAGTGACCGTAGTAGAGACTGTGGTGGAGACGGTAGAAGTGGAAAAGACTTCACCTTATTCCTATGAGCTTTTAAGACAGATGGCGGCGGCTGACAACTATATAGGAGGCCCTGCTTCCGGACACAGGATGGCATTTGCCAATATCTCTTCAGATCTTCCCTATGCATACCTGGTCCAGGAAAGCATTATTTCAGAATGGATAAGTGCCGGAGGCAGGGAGGAAGACTTGATAATAATGGACAATATGGCTGACAGCAAAAAAGCAATGCAAAATGCAGCGGCTGTCTTTGGCGGGGATGCGGAGGTCTTCATCCAGTTTTTCAGCGATGCTGAGGTAAATGCCAGCGTGGGGATGCAGGCTTCCGGGTCAGGGATCTATGTAATAGGGGTGGAAACGCCTGTACCCGGTTTCCCGGTTATGGGTGTGGATAATTACAGCGCCGGACGGCTTGCCGGGAAGTGGGCTGCCGGCATGGCGGACCCGGTCTATGGAGGATGGGAAAATGTGGACAGGGTGGTCTACCTTGGTGCTGGAGACAAGGATGATAAGGCCGGACTCAGGATATCCGGGACAAAGGCAGAGCTGGTGGAGAAGTTCGGCATGGAAGCAGATGATGAGGTTCGGGGCTCCAAAGCCATGATGGAAGAGGGTGTGTTCGTGCATGGAGACGGAGGCCGGGCAATAAGTGATATACTGGAAAACTACAGTGATGATGAAAATATTATGGTATTTTGTTTAAATGACAGTGTGGCCGAAGGTGTATACCGGGCTGCACTGGAAAAGGATAGATGGGATCCTGACAGTTGGCTCATCATATCCTACAGCCTGGACGACAGGGGAAAAGACCTGGTAAGGGAAGGAATAATCGATGCCGGCATAGCCTTCTTTCCCGAAAGGTACGGGGACTACCTGGTACCGGCCGCCCTGGCGCACATATTCGGCAATCCTGTGCCCCCATATATATTTATGGAGAATGAGGCCATAACTGCAGAAAACATAGGGGAGTATTTTCCTGAATAAGACTGGATCTGTGTAAATCCACTGGCAGGCAGATGGATATTCTTTCACTATTCTTTCAATTTTCTTTCACTAATAATATAAGTCCGGGATCTACCGCCACCAACTTTTTTTATTAAACCCCGTTTAACCAGTTTGTTCAGATCTGCAACCGATTGAGTTCTACCAAGGCCCACTAATAGTTGATATTCAGCAGCTCTCAACCTTTTATGCTTAAGAAATAAAGAATAAGCTTTTCTTAAGCGATTATCATCCAGGTCAATATCAGGAATATTGGCTCGGATACGTTCAATAGCTTCAATATAGGTAGTTTTCAGACAGGTAAGCCAATACCTGAGCCAATCCGTTAGATCAATACTTTCAGGAATATCATAAAAAAGCTGGCCCTGATGCTTATTCAGGTATTTATAGTAATCCACTTTATTTTGCTCATGTTCTTTCTCTATAGATGCATATCTTGAGACTGTAAAGCCGGATTTATTCAGGATAAAATTAGTAAGAAGCCTGGAACAGCGGCCATTACCATCCATAAAAGGATGAATTGTAACAAAATAGTAATGAAATAGTGCTGCAATGATCAAAGGGCTTGCATTATTTATTAATGAATTTTTAGTCCAGAAAAATAATTTTGACATCATCTCTGGAACATCTGCCGCTTCAGGCGGCATATAGACTATATTACGGGTTTTAGTATCCTGGATAACATTTTGTGCCTGACGGTAATAACCTCTCAGCTTTCCAACTACAATTTTATCCATCAACAAAGAATGTATTTTTAAGACCAGGTCTTTATCAATTTCTTTTTCCAGGGTCTTATCCTGGCTGAGATAATTCCGAGCTTTTGCGTAGTTTATGACTTCTTTGATATCTTTTTGATACTTACTGATATTCTTACTTTTTTTATCTGTTATTATCATCGTGACCTGTTTATGGGTTAACCTATTACCCTCTAACCTGGTTGAATAATGGACAGCGTCAATATTTGCCAGGGAATTAATGTGAAGATATCCGCTGGCCGGCAGCTGGGTAGCATTTAATATTCCCTGGCTTTGTGATATATCATTAAGCAGGGAAAGAATCTTATTATTTATTTCATATTTAGGTTTAATATTTTTCATATTACCATTTTATTATTCTTTCGCTAATCTTTCAATATTATTTCGGGGAAGTTTGCTTTAGTTGACAGGAAAAAACCATCCATCCCCGGGTGCAATAAGATGCGAATATAATCCTTGTATTAATTGCAGATAAATATTATAGTAATAACCGAAAGTGAAATAAAATGTTGTTATGCAATTAATTGCTTTATAAGGAAATCTTATGACTTATATAAACATGGGGAACATGCTCTGGGAAGCCAGGCTCAAGGGCTATGTGGTGGGGGCCTTTAATATCGTCGACCTTACTTCCATGGAAGCAGTAATAGAAGCTGCCATAGAAAAAAGCTCACCGGTAATCATCCAGACTTCCCAGAAGACGGTCGAAGAGATGGGTTTTGAGATGCCTCCCAGGCTGGTAAGGTCTCTTTCGGCGGGCACTACTGTTCCCATTGCCATGAACCTGGACCATGGCACAGATATGGATATCATAAAGAGATGCATTGACTATGGCTGGTCTTCGGTCATGATAGACGGGTCCTCGAAGCCGTTTGAAGAAAATGTAGAGATAACCAGGGAAATTGTCGAGTATGCTCACAAGAAAGGTGTAACCGTAGAAGGTGAGCTGGGCCACATCGGAGGAAGCGAGGAAGATGTAAAGGTCCGGGATGATGATGTACTGCTTACTGAACCAATAAAAGCAAAAGAGTTCCAGGAGATTACCGGTGTCGACTCACTTGCAGTGGCAATCGGTACCAGGCACGGCCATTACAGGGGCCGGTGCAGGCTGGACTTTCCCCGTCTGGCCAGGATAATGGAACTCTGTCCCTTCCCCATAGTCATCCATGGATGTTCCGACCTTCCTCCCGATGAGCTCAAAAAGATAATCAGCTATAATCCTTCCAAGATGAACATATCCACAGAGCTCAAACATGCATATCTTGATGCATATAAGAAGTATATAGACTGCTCCCATAAAAGGTACAGCGAAGACAATATCTATGAGTACGAGCCCTTAAAGGCCATAAGGATGGTAAAGGATTCCATAAAGGACCTGGTGGGCTCATATATAGATGTATTTGGAAGCGCAGGCAAGTCTCCTGCTAAAAAGGCAGGATAATGTCTCCTCCCGACTATGAATGTGATCTTCACTGTCACACAACCCGGTCTGACGGTAATGACACGCCCGGAGAACTCCTGGACCTGGCTTCCGGGGCAGGACTTAAGGCAGTGGCCATAACTGACCATGATATAGACCCTCCCATAACCGTAGACAAAGGCAGCTATTCCGTGGATATAAAAGCATATGCCAGGACGCGGGGCCTGAGGCTGGTGCTGGGTTATGAGTTTTCATGCGATACTGATGCCGATGATGTCCATATACTGGGATATGAGCTTGACTGGGATAATACTCTTGTAAAAAAAGAGGTGGAGAGGGCAAGGCAGTCAAAGGCTGATGCTTATCGGAAGCTTTGCGATGTCCTTACCGGAAAGGGAATGCCGGTAGATTATGGAAAAGAGATACTTTCCTATAAAGACGCCCGGGGAAATATCCGTTCCAGGGAGCCTCATGATGTCCAGAAAAAGCATATATTCGAGCTTATGGCAGTCAAAGGCTATGCGCCTTCCTGGGATAAGGCAAAGCTCATGGTAAGGGATGACCCGGATCTCAATATAAGGCGGGAAAAGATAAGCCCTTTTGAAGCCATTGACCTTATCCATGAATGCGGAGGCCTTGCTGTCCTGGCGCATCCTTACCTTATAGACGGGACGGTAAGCTCCCGTATCACGGGGAAAATATCCAGGGACGGCTATATCAGGAAGCTTCTCGATAAGGGGCTGGACGGAATAGAATCATGCTATACCTATAATAAGACTACCTATAAGGGAAATAAGTCAAAAGGCCAGATAAAGAAGGAAATAGAGAACAGGTATAAGGATATGGTCAAGTTTTTTACCGGCGGATCCGATTATCATGGCGACGGCAAAAAGGGAGTCAGAGATCCAAGGTATCTGGGAGAGGCAGGCATAAGCTTTGAGGAGTTCAGACATATTTTTTATGTAGGGCTGTGATCATATAATAACCGGACTATGGATAGAAAAATAAAAAAGATAAAACTGGCCATATTCGATATGGACGGCACAATTGCAGACAGCGAAAAAATAGCCCAAAAGGTAACCATTGATTTCTTTAAAGACAGGGGTATTACAATAAACAAAAAGGAGCAAAAGGATATATTCGGGCTCAACTGGAAGGACCTGGTAAGGGAAGTCCTCGAAAGAAACGGAATGGAATACAGCCAGACTTTAAAAAATACCCTGAAGGAAAGGTATGTAAGGAATATGAAGAAGAAGGTAGAAGCTGTGCCGGGCATTTACAGCCTTCTTGAATACCTGCAGCCCAGGGTAAAGCTGGCGCTTGCCACAAATAGCAGGATAAGGGAGGTAGATATAATCTGCTCCAGGCTGGACTTTGACAGGTTTTTTGGACTTAAACTGGCCAGGAACCATGTAAAGAATGGTAAACCTGACCCTGAGATATATCTGAAAGCTGCTTCAACAATGGGTTTCGAGCCCGGGGAGTGTATTGTATTCGAGGATTCGGTTATAGGGATAAAAGCAGCCAGAAGTGCCGGAATGAGATGTATTGCCATATCCAATACATATGACACTGATTTTTTGGACATGGCGGATATGATAATTGACAGTTACAGCAGGGAAAATATAGAAAAAATCAGGAAGGGATTTTTTTAGTATTTTAAAAGGTGCAACTTTTGCCGTAATAAATCCGATACTAATATGTTAAAATTGTCATATATTAAACAATGTTTATAATACAGGGGAAAGAAGATGACAGAGACAAGGAATATCAGGAAATCGATTTGCGAGATAGGAAAGATACTTTACGACCGGGAGCTTACCGATTCCTCCGGCGGCAATATATCGGTACGGGACGGTGACAAGGTATATATAAATCCCAGGAGGACAGGACATGACAAGCAGTGGCAGCTGGAAGAAGACGATATCATAGTAACTGATATGTGCAAGGTACCCATAATCGGGGAAAAGGATGCCATATCCCGGGAGGCTGCCACCCATTATTATATCTACCATAATTTTCCCGACATAGGGGCTGTGATCCACGGCCACCCTATTTTCATAATGACTTTTGGAGCAGCCCACATGGACCTTCCTGCCGTATCCGAAGGCACCAGGGCAGTACTGGGGGAGCAGCCCATAACTAATACTCCTGAAGTCCTTCCAGGCTCTACGGAACAGGCCGAGGAAGTGGTCAAAAATTTCAAAAAGAGGCGGGAGACCGATCCGGGAGCTCCGCTTATATGCAGTCTTCCCTATCACGGGACATTTGCCGCCGGCGGCACTATAAATGATGCATTCATGTTTACCGAAGTGGCCAATAACTGCGCCAAGATACTGGTATACCGGCAGGCCATGTTCGGTGGAGACCCTAAAGCAGACTTTTCCATACACAGGCGGTTTACCAGGGAAGAGATAGCTTCCATAGAAGAATCAAAAGATGTGTGTCCCACCGGTTTTGTATACAGGGATGCCTATGGAAATGAGACAGTCTACGGAAACGGCAAAGCTGATTCCAGCCAGGACATGATACAGAAGATAACCGAAGAAGTACTTAAGAAAATAGGTTCCGGCAGGTAAGACCTTCGGCAGGGCAATGGATATTTATTTCTCCAGAAGGGGATTTTTCATATGGAAAAGAAGAACTATCTTGTATTTGACTACGGCGCCAGCAATGGAAGGGCTGCGGTTGCCGGTTTTGACGGCAAACGTTTTGACCTCAAAGTCACCCACAGGTTCGATAACCGTCCCGTATCTGCGGGCGGCACCCTGTACTGGGATTTCCTGAGACTGTTTTCTGAGCTGAAGATAGGCATACAGAAGTCAGTAAAGGATTTTTCCCGTATAAGGTCCATGGGCATAGATGCCTGGGGAGCTGACTTCGGTCTGCTTGATGATAATGGAAAATTGCTTTCCAATCCCATAAATTACAGGGACGGGCAGAGTGCAAAAGATGCCGGAAGCCTGCATAAGATAATATCCCAGAGGGAGCTTTTCGAGCTTACCGGGGCAAGCTGTATTCCAATTTTTGATCTGCATCGGCTCCATTCTTTAAAGATAAACGGTTCTTCCGCCCTGGCTAATGCAGAGACCTACCTTGCTTTAGGGGACCTTTTTAATTACTTTTTAACAGGCAATACCGTAAATGAGTTTACCAGGTTTACTACCAATGTATTATATAACCAGAAGCAGAAGAAGATGGAAAAAAGCATCCTGCAGAGGCTGGGCCTTCCCGGGAATATATTCCCGGAGCTTGTTTATCCGGGCCACAGAGTAGGAGATATAACAGCTGAAGTGGCACAGGAGCTTAATGTAGAGCCTTTTCCGGTTATAGCCCCCGCCATGCATGATACGGCTTCTGCCGTAGCCGGCATACCGGTTGCCAAAAAAGATCCAAAATGGGCTTTCCTCAGTCTGGGCACCTGGGCTATTATAGGTGTTGAAAACAGGGAAGTACTTATAAGCGATGATATATATGATGCTGCTTTTTCAAATGAGGCCGGGGTGGAGGACACTAATATATTTGTAAAGAATATCAACGGACTGTGGGTGATACAGCAGTGCCGAAACAGGTGGCTAAAAGACAGGGAGATCTCCTGGGATGAGATTGTCAAATTATCACAGGAAGCTTCGCCTTTCGCATCGCTTATAGATGTGGAAAAGCCCCGGTTTTCTGCTCCCCAGTCCGACATGCCAGAAGTGATCGCAGAATACTGCAGCAAGACAGGACAGAGGCAGCCATCTTCCATAGGGGAGACAGCCCGGTGCGTTTATGAGAGCCTGGCACTTAAATTCAGGTATTATTTCGAACTATTGGAGAAGTTTTCCGGTGAGAAATATGATCTTCTGCACCTGGTGGGAGGAGGCATCCAGAACCGGCTTTTATGCCAGTGGGTGGCTGACTCGACCGGGAAAAACGTCATAGCAGGCCCTACCGAGACCACGGCCGTAGGAAACCTCCTGATGCAGCTTAAAGCGGATGGAGAGATAAAGGATATATCAGAGGGAAGAAAGCTCAGCCGGGCTTCATCAGAGGTCTTCGAATATTCTCCCGGGGATAAGGCCAGATGGGATGAGGCATATGAAAGGTTCATTAGACTGACTGGCGGATACAGGGAAGGGAATCAGATATGACAGCTGGAGTTAATAAGGATATACTGGTGGGTGCTGCCTGGAAGATGAACAAGGACCTGGCTCAGAGCCTGGAATATGCCAGTGAGCTTAACCGTTTCTGCCTGGAAAATATAACCGGTGAGGATAATATAGAAGTCTTTTTCCTGCCCACATTTCTGCCACTTTACCATATGAGGGATATAGTCACAGCGCCATCGCTTAAATACGGCGCCCAGAACTGCTGCTGGGAGGATGAAGGAGCCTTTACCGGGGAAGTAAGCCCTGCACATCTTAAGGATGCAGGATGTACCTATGTGGAGCTGGGGCATGCCGAGAGGCGCAGGATATTTGGCGAAGATGACAGGATGCTTAACAAAAAAGTGCTGGCAGCCCTGCGCAACGGTCTTAAACCCATCCTCTGTATCGGCGAGAGGGAAAAAAAAGAAAATATGAATGCCACCTATGATTTTCTTAAAGACCAGCTTCTTACCGGCCTGAATGATGTAGATTCCGGCAGGCTGGATGATGTCATCATAGCCTATGAACCGGTTTGGGCCATAGGTGCCTCTGAGTCGGCACCCCTTGATTATACTGAAAAAATCCTGGATTTTTTAAGGAAACTTTTGAAAAACCGCTATGGCAGCGAGGTCTCTGAAAAACAGATGATATTCTACGGGGGAGCGGTCAATCCTGATACCGCTCCGGGC
>CAYPXQ010000208.1:0-3013 GCA_964414685.1 uncultured Actinomycetota bacterium | reverse complement strand
GACCGGAGCGGTTATAAATACCACGGAAGGGTCAGGGCGCTTGCTGAAGGCGCCAGAAAAGGCGGATTAAAATTTTAGGTGATTTAAAGGAGGATATCTTTTGGCGCAAATACCGACAAATACAGAACTTACTGAAAAAGTTATAAAGATAAACAGGGTTGCCAAAGTGGTAAAGGGTGGAAGGCGTTTCAGCTTCAGTGCACTGGTAGCTGTAGGCGATATGAACGGAAGAGTGGGAGTAGGCTTCGGAAAAGCCAATGAGGTAGCTACTGCCATCCAGAAGGGTGTAAATGACGCCAGAAAAAACATGTTCAGGGTGCCCCTTATAGACGGCACCATACCTTATGAGATAAATGCTGTATATGGTGCGGGAAAGGTATTCATGAAACCGGCTTCCAGCGGAAAGGGCGTTATAGCCGGCGGTCCGGTAAGGATGATACTGGAGCTGGCAGGAGTCAAGAATATACTTACAAAATCACTTGGAAGCTCTAATGCATTAAGCATTGTAAATGCCACTATAAACGGACTGAGATCCCTTAAGACTCCTGAACAGATAGAGAGCCTGAGGGGGTAAAGCCTAATATACGGAAGGAAGAATACAGTGAGACTAAATGATATAAGATCCCCGAGATCAAATAAAAGCCGGAAAAGAGTGGGCCGGGGCGACGGTTCGGGACACGGCACCACCAGCGGCAGGGGGACAAAAGGCCAGCTGTCAAGGTCCGGAGGGAATACCAGGCCCGGATTTGAAGGCGGCCAGATGCCGCTGCAGAGAAGGATCCCCCATCTTAAGGGTTTTAAAAACAATAAAAAGGTCATATTCAATGTAATAAATACAGGCATGCTTTCAGCATTCAAGGAAGGAAGCACTGTCGACCATGACGCGCTTATGGAAAAAAGCCTCATAATGAAAAAAGAAAGGCCCCTGAAGGTGCTGGGTAAGGGAGAATTAAATATAAAACTTACAGTAAAGGCAAACGGGTTCAGTAAAACTGCCAGGGAAAAGATTGAAAAAGCTGGGGGAAAAGCGGAGGTAGTATAAATGCTTCGAGCATTAATAACAGCTTTTAGGATCCGCGAGATCCGGAATAAGATATTATTTACCTTAGGCATCCTGGCTATCTACAGGCTGGGGGCCAATATAACCATACCCGGTGTGGATGCTAATGTCATACTGGAACAGGTGGAGACGGGAGTGCTGGGCATGATGGACCTTTTCGCCGGCGGCGCCCTGGGTAACTTTGCCGTGTTCTCGCTGGGGATAATGCCCTATATTACCGCAACTATCATAATGCAGCTGCTGCAGGTGGTGATCCCGAAACTGGAACAGCTCTCCAAGCAGGGCGAAGTAGGAAGAAGGAAGATAAACCAGATATCAAGGTATCTCACAGTGGTACTGGCGATCATCCAGTCTGTGACTATGACTTTCTTTTTCAGGAATTTCGGTGCCATACCCCAGTTTGATTTTGCGCATGTAGTCCTTATAGTGATCACTCTTACCGCAGGTACAACACTGATAATGTGGCTGGGCGAACTTATAAACATCCACGGGATAGGAAATGGTATCTCACTGATAATATTTGCAAATATCGTCTCCAGGATGCCGGGACAGTTTATAAGCCTGTTCAGGCTCCAGGGTATCAATTATTTCTTCCTGGCAGTTTTTGCCATACTTTCCATAGGCATAATAATGGCCATCATAATGATACAGCAGGGAGAGAGGAAGATCCCGGTACAGTATGCCAAGAGGGTAGTGGGAAGGAAAGTTTTCGGGGGACAGAGCACCTACCTGCCTCTGAAGGTAAACCAGTCAGGAGTGATGCCTATAATCCTGGCTATCGCACTGCTTCTGTTTCCGGCTACCGTGGCCCAGTTCATACCGGTTCCCTGGATACAGTCATTTGCGGATGCACTGAGCCCCTCGGCACAGGGCAATATCAATCCCATATATGCCATAACCTACACCATACTTATAATCATATTTGCATATTTCTATACTGCCATAACCTTTAATCCCATAGATACGGCTGACAACCTGAGAAGATACGGCGGTTTCATACCGGGCATAAGGCCGGGAAAGAACACTGCCGATTACCTGACCAATGTACTTAACCGCATAACCCTTCCGGGTGCCGTTTTCCTGGCAATAGTAGCCCTGCTTCCGGAGGTGCTTATTAATTACCTGAATATTCCATTCAGGTTCGGAGGGACTTCCATACTTATTACAGTAGGTGTTGCCCTGGATACCATGAGGCAGCTTGAATCGCAATTGACAATGAGAGACTATGAAGGATTCCTGAAATGAGGATGGTGATGCTGGGCGCCCCCGGAGCCGGAAAAGGCACGCAGGCAGAAAAGATATCTGAAGAACTGGGCATACCCCATGTGTCTACCGGAGATATATTGCGGGCCCAGATAAAGGATGGCACCGAATACGGCAAAAAGGCAAAGGAATATGTGGAGAGCGGGGAACTGGTCCCCGATGAGCTTGTATTTGACATAATCGAAGATTTTATAAACAGTGACAGGGCCCGGAATGGATTCCTTCTTGACGGTTTCCCCCGCAATATTGCCCAGGCCGAAAAGCTTGACCGGATGCTGGAGAAGGCGGGAGCAGAACTGGATAAAGTCATAAATATAGTGGTAGACAATGAAGAAATAATCCAGAGGCTGTCCCTGAGGAGGATATGCAGGGACTGCCGGCAGGTGTCAATATTTGACCAGTCCGGGGATGAAGAGTGCAGCAGGTGCGGCGGTACCCTTATAAAGAGGAAGGACGACAGGGAAGATGTAGTAAGGCAGCGGCTGGAAGTCTATGACAGGCAGACACATCCGCTGGTCGAGTACTACAGGAATAAAGGCATACTTGTAAATATAGACGGCACCGGCACCATGGAGGAAGTCACTGAAAGGATAATGGATAGTCTATGATAATCTGTAAATCAGCTTCCGAAATAGAGATAATGAAGGAAGCTGGCCAGATAGTTGCAGAAGTTCTTTTGAAAATTGAAGA
>CAYPXQ010000207.1:0-2310 GCA_964414685.1 uncultured Actinomycetota bacterium | reverse complement strand
GCAGACCTATTTCCCGCTGCCGGCGATCTTCTCAGCATTTTTTCTTATCTTTTCCACATCTATGCCGGGATCAGCATATCCGGTGGCCACTGCAGACTCCGCCACTGCCGCTGCCACTGCCGGCATGACCCTGTGATCAAAAGGTTTGGGGATTATATAATCAGGCCTGGCTTCACTGGCTATGATATCAGAGATGGCCTTTGCCGCGGCCAGCTTCATCTCGATATTTATCTCATCCGCTCCTGCATCCAGAGCCCCCCTGAATATGCCGGGGAATGCAAGTACATTATTTACCTGGTTGGGATAATCACTCCTGCCGGTTGCCATTATCTCTACTCCTGCCTTTTTTGCCAGGACGGGGTCTATCTCGGGCTCAGGATTTGCCAGGGCAAATATAATGGGTTTTTCCTTCATGGTCTTTACCATCCCGGCAGTAAGTACATCTGCTGCAGACACTCCTATGAATATATCGGCACCTGCTGCTGCATCTTCCAGGCTTCCCTCTATATTGTGTATATTGGTCATCTCTGCCAGTTCCTGCTTGTATACATTTAGGCCCGGTCTGCCCTGATGGATTATGCCTTTTGAATCACACATGATGACATCATTTACATCGATATAATTCAATAGATTAGCTATGGAGGTACCGGCTGCTCCGGCACCGTTTATGACTATCTTTGCATCCCTTATGTCCTTATCATAGATCCTTAAGGCATTAAACAGTCCTGCCAGGGCCACGATGGCTGTTCCGTGCTGGTCATCATGGAAGGTGAGCATCCCTGTTTCCTTCTTTAACCTGGCTTCTATATCAAAACACCTGGGGGCTGCAATATCTTCCAGGTTTATCCCGGCAAAGGATGGTTCCAGCAGTTTTACCGTATTTACTATGGTATCGGTGTCCTGGCTGTCTATGCAGATGGGAAAGGCAGCTACGCCGCCGAACTCCCTGAAAAGGACGCATTTTCCTTCCATTACCGGAAGGGCGGCCCTGGCACCGATATTTCCCAGCCCCAGTACTGCTGAGCCGTCTGAGACTACGGCTATCATATTGCCCCTGGCAGTATAGGTATTCAGGACCGAAGGATCGGCAAATATCTCCCTGCAGGGCTGGGCAACACCGGGAGAATAGGCAAGAGACAAATCTTTTTCATCATTGACACCCACCTTTGAGACAACATCGATCTTGCCTTTGTTCTTTTTGTGCATTTCCAGGGATTCCTGGTAAATATCCATTGGTTTTCTCTTTTCCAGCCGGCAGATTCTTCATCATGCCGGGATAATCTTGTTATATCTCAATCTTTCCAAATATAGCATTATATGCCTGAATATATTTTTTTTAAACAGCCTATTTATTATTTTCCCGCATTATAACAGGCTGCCTTGCTGTCTTCCTGCAGTCAATTTCCCTGGTTCTAAGCGCCTCTTTTGAAAGATCGCCGGCAATGCTTTTCAGGTCCAGCCTGAGGAGGGGATAGAGTTCGTCATTTTTCTTAAGATAAAAACCATTGTTTATTAAAAATTTAAAAGAAATCAGGGGGCTGTTCTCAAATTCATCTATTTCCATATCATCATCAAGCCTTTTGCCGACAGTCTCGATAGCTGAAGCATTTTTTGCCAGCAGGTCCTTTTCAAGCTCCATAAGGAGCCTCTTTTCTATCCCGGAACCCCTCATATCAGGTTCTACATATATGCATCCCAGGAAAGTGCTTTCCGGATCCGGCGGGAACACACTAAAAGACCGCAACTTGGGAAACAGCTCCGGATCACCAGCGATTATAATGCCGATGCATCTTTTATCTTTGAAGGCGCCTTTTACTATTCCGCCGTTTTCTGAAAAGCTGACCAGTTTCTTGCTGTCTTTTTCCCGGTATGTTTTTCTTGAAAGTCTTTTGCGCAGGAAATATTTGAGACCGGCATAATCCCTTATGCCCATTATCTCATCAAGGAATCTGATACGGCTTTGATCAAACCAGAAACTGCATCTGACACATTTTATATTGGTGCGGTAGAGTCTGTGAGCGGAAAGATCCCTTATAACTACTTTTGGGGTCATAGCCTAAAAACCTCTCCTCTATTGATATTCCCGGTTTATTATACCATTTAATCATATTGTTTATTACCATTAAAATCCATTTTGAAGTTTTAACGGTTTTAATATATATTAATATTTTATTATTTACCTGATGACTGTACCTGTGCTGCCGGCAGAACGGTCCTTACTTTGTTTATGAGCAAGAAGATAACATTTGATTACTGGAAACATCTTTATTCCAGCCGCATGGAAGGAATGGTCTCCTCTGAGATAAGGGA
>CAYPXQ010000206.1:0-1728 GCA_964414685.1 uncultured Actinomycetota bacterium | reverse complement strand
ATATACTCTTTAATTGTAACAGTATAATAATTTTAGTAAATACAGGGATTTTTCATGATATATTATGAGTTATTTAAATTACTTTTCTGGTTATCCCCTTGTCCGGCATATCCGGATTACTGTCAGGACCAAAATATTTCAGCATTACCAGGGGTTCATAACCGGTATTATGGATAGTCACTCCCTTTACAGCAGTATCATAAGGAATAAAAAACTCATCCCGGGTCAGGTCGCCAAACCTTATCATGGTTGGCGATTCTGCCTGGATATCATTTAGTTTTCCGTGTCCCTGTATTATCAGCATCCCGTAAGGGCCGGTATCCCTTATGGTGACTTTTACTCCAGAATATACGGTTAGCTCCTTGGCAGAGAATACCTCATTACCACCGATCCTTCCATATACCACCCATTTCTCCAGGAAGCTGTCAGGAGAGGAGTTTTTTATCTCTACAGGAGGAAGAAAAAACCTGGCCTTAAAGTCAGGGACAATATTGAGCTCCCAGTTAAGGCTGCCGATTATATGATCCAGGTCATCTTTTTTATCATCAGCTATATCTTTGGAAAGAAGTGCTTTGTCTATGGGTTTTCCCGATGGCAGGGATTCAAACATCATGTATACGTCAGAAGCCCACTGGGGTTCGAAAGTGCACAGGGACCCGGGCGCATGGAGGATACCGGGAGGGATCAGCCATCCTGTTCCCAGTTCCAGCCTGTAGGCCCTGGTAAGGTCCAGTATCTTGTTGTCGCCCTTATCGAATGCAGCCAGGCATCTTTTAAGTTCTTCCCTGCTGGTACCAGGTTCCAGGCCAAAAAATGTATATGGGAATGAATCTGGCTGGAAATTATACTGGGCTGGGAAATAATATGCTTCCGGCTTACCTTCGGCCCCTATCTGCCGGGCATAATCATGGTCCACATGGACATGATGAGGCAGGGGTTCCATATTGTCAAAAAACTTGGCAAATACCTTCCACCCGCCCCATTTTGACATTATACTGTCCCCCAGAATATCGGTACCTTCTTCCTCTATCAGGGTCTTTAAAAGCATTTTTTCTTTGCCTGCTACCGCATATGAAAGACCTTCATCTTCTGGTGTGCCAGGTCCATTATCGGCCCTGACCGTAGAGGCAAACCACCTTTCATCTATCCCTCCCCTGTGTGCACCCAGGGCAAAAAGGTCATCTGGGTGGAGCCTAAGTCTCCGTCCTGGAATACAGAAAGACCTTGGGACCCAGGAAGGCGCCAGGTGCAACAGCCCGTTATTAAATTCCAGTGCATTATTTAAGAATCTTTTAGTTTCTTTGCTCATTTTCTTGACCTCCTATCTCCATTATTTTATATTCCCAGACTAATCTTTTTTTCTTTTAAAAGCAAAACTTAAATAATCTTCTTTAATATTTTTGCACAAATATTGTATTATATTGAGTAAATCTGGCATTCCCGGTATAAATATATTTTTATGGACACTTTAGAGATAACTAAAGATCTGCTGTTTATTATGGGCGGTTTTTTGCTTGGCTCCATACCTTTCTGCTTTATCCTGGCAAGGCTTACCGGCAGGAAAAACCTTAAGGAGATAGGAGATAAAAACCCGGGGGGCTGGAACCTGGTATTTAACGTATCAAAGGTCTGGGGACTTGTCGGTATCCTGCTTGATATGGCAAAAGGCTATTTTTCATATTATATCGTACTTGGCCTGGCATATGAAAGCAGTGCCGCTATTATGGG
>CAYPXQ010000205.1:0-4898 GCA_964414685.1 uncultured Actinomycetota bacterium | reverse complement strand
ACCGATTTTATCCTCTCTCCCTCAAAGAACATATGCTCCGTACGGCACAGCCCAATTCCCTCTGCCCCGAAATCCCTGGCCACCTGGCTGTCATTGGGAGTATCCGCATTAGCCCTGATACCAAGTTTCCTGTAATCATCCACCCAGCTCATGAGGGTCAGCATATTCTCATTTATTTCCGGGTCTACTACCGGGATCTTTCCTAAAAATACTTCTCCTGTAGAACCGTCAAGGGTTATCCAGTCGCCTTTCTTTATCTGTTTTCCGTCCGCGGTCAAATACTGCTTCTTCTCGAATACCTTTATACCTTCAGCTCCGGCCACGCAGCATTTCCCCATGCCCCTGGCGACTACTGCCGCATGTGACGTCATACCTCCCCTGGCGGTAAGTATGCCCTGCGCTGCAGCCATGCCCTGGATATCTTCAGGCGAAGTCTCTGTCCTTACCAGTATCACATTGCCTGTTTTGGCTTCCTCCACAGCATCGTCTGCATTAAATACTACTTTTCCAAGAGCCGCTCCCGGAGATGCAGGCAGGCCTCTTGCCAGCATTTCCGCTTTTTCCTTGGCATTCTTATCCAGCTGCTTGTGCAGGAGCTGGTCAAGCATCTGGGGCTCCACTCTTGTGATTGCAGTCTTCTTGTCTATAAAGCCCTGGATCTCCATATCAACAGCGATCTGCAGGGCTGCTGCTGCCGTTCTCTTTCCGGTCCTCGTCTGCAGCATATACAGTTTGCCTTCCTGTATGGTAAACTCCAGATCCTGCATGTCCTTGTAATGGTCTTCCAATTTGTTCCTGATATCTACCAGGAGTTTATAGTTGTCCGGCATTTCTTCTTCCAGCTTTGCTATGGGCTGGGGGGTCCTTGTACCGGCTACCACATCTTCCCCCTGGGCATTTATAAGGTATTCGCCATAAAGTTCGTCCTTCCCTGTAGAAGGATCCCTGGTAAAGGCGACTCCGGTGCCTGAAGTCCGGCCCATATTACCAAATACCATGGCCTGTACATTTACTGCGGTACCGATATTATGGGGAATATCATGAAGGTTCCTGTATGCTGTAGCCCTTTTATTGTTCCAGGAGCCAAAGACTGCATTTATGGACATCCTCAGCTGTTCCCTGGGGTCCTGGGGGAAGCCCTTTCCCTTGGCTTCCATTATTATCTTTTTATAGTCATCTACAAGTCCTTTGAGGTCCTGGCCGGTAAGCTCCGTATCAAACTTTACTCCCCTGCTGTCTTTTCTGGCCTGGAGTGCTTCTTCGAATCTATCATGCTCTACTTCCATCACCACATCACCAAACATCTGGACAAACCTTCTATAGGCATCCCAGCCAAATCTATCATTTCCGGTCTTGGCTATAAGTCCATTGACGGAAGTGTCATTCAGCCCCAGGTTAAGCACGGTATCCATCATGCCGGGCATTGAAAATTTTGCACCTGAACGAACCGAGACCAGAAGAGGGTTATCTTTGTCCCCGAAACTCATCTCCATATTTTTTTCCAGCTTCTCCAGGTTCTCATCTATCTGGCTTTCAAGTCCTTCCGGCCATCTTTCCCCCAGGTCATAATATAGATTGCAGACCTCGGTCGAAATAGTAAACCCTGGCGGCACTGGAAGACCGATATTAGTCATCTCTGATAAATTGGCTCCCTTACCTCCAAGAAGCTCTTTCATCTCTTTCTTGCCTTCTCCAAAAAAGTATACATACTTTTTAGATGCCATTCTTATCCCTTCTCCCCTTTAATATTTTGTATTAATAAAAACACAAATTGAGTAATAATATCAAAAATACCGTAAAAAATTAAGTAAAAAAAATGTAGTAAAGCGGCAATTATGCGGCAGGCTGGAAAATAGCATAAAAAAGTACTTATTTGATCCCGTTCTCTATGATTATCCTGGAAAAATCTGCAAAACCCGTATAAAGGCTGGTCACCCTGCTTAACAGGCTGATGCGGTTATTCCTTACTTTTTCATCCTTATCCATCACCAGGACTTCATCAAAGAATGTATCGACCGTTTTGCCGAATCCTTCCATGAGCTCCAGGAACTTATCATATTCTTTTGTGTGAAGCAGGTTTTCGGCTTTCTTCTCTGCGAGGACCAGTTTTTCATAAAGATCGATCTCATGATCTTCCCTTAGCAGGCTGTTATCTAAAGGACCGGTATCCTTTCCGCCAACGATGTTCTTGCTCCTGCTCATGGGCCATACAATAGAAGTAATATCCTTTTCTGATATATATTTCCAAACTGCATCACACCTGGCTCTGATATCCAGTAATGAGGATACACCGGATCCCAGCACCGCTTCCAGGACATCCATCCTTTTATCCTCTTCAGACATCATGAATCTCTGTCTGGCCTGGATGAATTCAAATATTTTACCCGTGATGTCCTCACTGGTCTCTTTTATATCAAAAGCTTCCCTGTACAATCTGCAGGTGAACCCAATAAGATCCCTGATGCTTATATCATATCTGCCCTCGAGTATGGACCTGACCATCCCTGATGCCCTCCGCCTTAATGCAAACGGGTCTTCCGAACCTGAAGGGATATTGCCGGCCAAAAACATCCCGGTTATGCTGTCTGCCTTGTCAGCAATGGAAAGTATCCTTCCGGCCATGGTTGCAGGAAGAAGGTCATCAGCCGATCTGGGAAGATAATGCTCGAATATGGCCTGGGACACCATATCATCATAACCTCTTTCCCGGGCATACTCCCTGCCCACGACACCCTGGAGCTCAGGAAATTCTACCACTAGATTAGTCACCAGGTCGCATTTGCACATAAGGCTTGCCTTTTTAAGGCTTTCGATAAGTTTTTTATCTTTTTCGCTTTTTAACGCACCGGCTAGATAGATGCAGATCTCTTTAAGCCTCTCCTGCTTATCATGCATATTACCCAGTCCGGAGTAGAATATGACCCCGCTCAGTTTTTCATCCCAATATGCAAAGTCATTTTTCCTGTCCTGCTCGTAGAAAAATGCAGCGTCGCTCAGTCTGGCCTTAAGAACCCTTTCATTTCCTTTTCTTATGTCACCATTGTCCCGGATACCATTCTGTACTATAAGGAAATCAGTGGTTATCCTGCCGCTGTTATCTGTAACGGGAAAATATTTCTGGTGATACTGGATAGCTTCCATCAGTATGTCAGGGGGTATATAAAGAAATTCTTCCGGAAAACTCCCTGCCAGCACATGCGGTATTTCCACCAGGTCGACTACATCTTCCAGCAGCTTTTTCTCTATTATGGCTTTATATTTATTGCCCCATGTATTTTTTTCTATCAGAGCTGCCTGCTTATATATCATGTCCCGTCTGTCCCCGGGATCTACTATGACATTGCCCTCGCTTTTAAGTGTTGCCGCATATCCTTTTGCTGACTTTATTTCAATGGGTGAAGTATTAAGGGTCCTGTGTCCATAAGTCATACTACCTGACTTTACATTGCCTATGCTAAAATTTATTACCTTATTTCCCATAAGCGCCAGCAGCCATCTTATGGGCCTTATGAAGCGTATATCATAATCGCCCCAGTACATCTGTTTATCAAATGAAATCGACAGTACTGTTTCTTTAAGTATTTCCGGGAGTATCTCCTCTGTCTTTTTACCCTTCTGGACGATCTTCTTACCCAGGTATACCCCTTTTCCCTCCAGCTCTATTTCTTCCAGCTCATTGACATCCAGCCTCAAACTTTTTGCAAATCCTATTGCTGCTTCCCCGGGTTTTCCGTCTGGACCAAAGGCGATCTTTTTGGGAGGACCGGTGACTGTCTTCTCCACCGTATCCTGTACCGGGTTCACCTTTTTTATATATGCAGCCAGCCTGCGGGGAGAGCTGTATGCAGTCAGACCCTCAAATCCGATATGGCTCTCCTCAAGCTTCTTTGCCAGCATGGCCTTAAAGCCTTCAAGCCCCTTTCGGGTACATGAGGGTGGGAGTTCTTCTGTGCCTATTTCCAGGATGAAATCATCTGCCATTGTCTTTTACGCCATTCTTCTTCAGGAGGGGAAATCCCAGCTCCTGTCTTTGCTTTATATATGCCTGGCACAATCTTTTTGCCTGTTTCCTTACCCTTCCTATATACGAGGTCCTCTGGGCTACGCTTATGGCTTCCCTTGCATCCAGGAGGTTGAAGATATGTGAACACTTAAGCACATATTCATGCCCCACAAAGACCAGGTCCCTGCTGATGGAATTTTCAAACTCCTTCTCAAACATATCAAACAGCTTCAAAAGCATATCTATATCCGCTACTTCAAAATTGTACCTTGACCACTGTTTTTCCGATTCAATATGGACATCCTTATATGTTATATGGTCATTCCAGGAAAGCTCCCAGAAACTGTCCCTGTCCTGCAGGTACATGGCTATCCTTTCCAGACCGTAGGTGAGTTCTGCGGATACCGGTTTCAGCGTAAGTCCTCCCATCTGCTGAAAATATGTGAACTGGGTTATCTCCATGCCGTCTGCCCATACCTCCCATCCCAGTCCGGCAGCACCTATGGTGGGTGAAGCCCAGTCATCTTCCACCAGCCTTATATCATGGCCGGGAAGATCTATTCCCAGACTTTCCAGCGAACCCAGGTAAAGGTCCACTACATCATCGGGGGATGGTTTTAGAAGCACCTGGAACTGGTAATAATACTGTGTCCTGAACGGATTCTCGCCATATCTCCCATCAGTGGGACGGCGTGAGGGCTCTACATAGGCGACATTCCAGGGTTCCGGGCCCAGGCATCTCAGCATGGTGTCGGCATTGAAGGTCCCTGCGCCTTTTTCCAGGTCCAGGGGCTGCTTTATTATGCAGCCTTTTTCTGCCCAGTATTTTTGCAGGTTAAAGATTATATCCTGAAAATTCATAGTGTCTTATTTTAATCACAATGGATTCAATAGT
>CAYPXQ010000204.1:0-2124 GCA_964414685.1 uncultured Actinomycetota bacterium | reverse complement strand
GGATACCATAAGGGCAGCGAAAAATCTGGGGATCAAGATAATCACAGGATTCCTGGGGTCTCCCATATGGAACTACTGGTATTCGTTCCCCCCGGCATCAGAAGAGATGATAGAAGAAGGCTTTGCCGCCATTGTTAAAAGATGGACGCCTCTTTTTGATGAGATGGACAAAATGGATATCAAATTTGCATTTGAGGTGCACCCCACGGAGATCGCCTTTGACTACTATACCTTTGAAAAGCTGCTTAATGCTTTTGAAGGCAGGGAGACACTGGGCATAAACTTTGATCCAAGCCACCTTTTGTGGCAGGGACTGAAACCCCATCTCATGATAAGGGCTCTTCCCGACAGGGTATATCACGTACATATAAAGGATGCCTCAGTGACACTTGACGGCCTTAACGGAATACTGGGTTCGCACATAGAGTTCGGTGACACCAGAAGGGGCTGGAACTTCCGTTCACCCGGAAGAGGCCAGGTTGATTTCGGCGCTGTAATAAGAGAGCTAAACCAGATAGGTTATGAGGCCCCCCTGTCTGTGGAATGGGAGGACTCGGGAATGGACAGGATGAGGGGCGCATCTGAAGCATGTGACTTTGTAAAACATATAAATATAGATCCTGCCTCCGGTGCTTTTGATGATGCACTTAAGAATGAGTGACAGTAAAGTCTTTTATTAAGAAATGAGGGGAGGAGAATTAAGATGGTTGGAATAGTAAAAGATGTAAATAAAAATCCAGAAAAGATCAGATACGGTATGGTGGGCGGAGGACCTGAAGCATTTTTTGGGGATATCCACAGGAAAGCAGCTGCATTGGACGGAGAGATAGAGCTGGTAGCAGGCGCTTTTTCTTCTACCCCGGAAAAATCAGAGGCCCAGGGCCGGGAACTGATGCTGGATCCTTCCAGGGTATACGGATCATATGAGGAGATGGCAGAGAAAGAAGGGGCTCTTCCTGAGGAAGAGAGGATCGATTTTGCCTCTATAGTCACACCCAATCATGTGCATCATCCTGCAGCCAGAGCCGTAATGGAGGCCGGTATAAATATAATATGCGACAAGCCCATGACCAGGACCATAGAGGAGGCAGAAGAACTGTGCCGGATAGCAAAAGAAAAAGACAGGGTATTTGCTGTTACCTATACATACACCGGATATCCCATGGTAAAGCAGGCAAAGAAGATGATAGCTGATAGAGTTCTGGGAGATATACGCAAAGTGGTAGTAGAGTATCCGCAGGGCTGGCTGACAAAGACCATTGAGAAAGATGGCGCCAAGCAGGCAGTCTGGAGGACAGATCCCGCCCAGGCCGGGATATCTTCCTGCATGGGAGACCTGGGGACCCATGTGGAGAATATGTCCAGCTATATAACCGGACTGGAGATAACCGAGGTAATGGCTGATCTTACCATCTTCGGCAAAGACAGGGTGCTTGATGATGACGGCAATGTACTTGTCCACTTTGAGAACGGGGCCAGGGGAATATTCTTTGCCTCCCAGATATCTGTAGGGGATGAGAACAATTTAAGGTTCCGGGTATATGGCACCGAAGCTTCCATGGAATGGCATCAGGAAAACCCCAATTACCTTTACCTGAGGTATGAAGACCAGCCCGAGAAAGTATATAAGCATGGAAATGATTACCTGGAAGAAGTCACACGGCATAACTCCCGTCTTCCATTCGGCCATCCGGAAGCGTTCATAGAGGCTCTGGCAAATATCTATTTAAATGCAGCCAGGACTATGAAAGCAAAGAAAAACGGATCAGAACCATCAGAATTAGACCTTGATTTTCCCACAGTACAGGATGGAGCCAGGGGTATTAACTTTGTGGAAAAAGTAGTTGAGAGCAGCAGGGAGAAGAAGTGGGTTGATGCCAGGTATGGGCCTCCCTGCTAACAGGTTTAAGGCAGATTATCAGATGATTAGTTTCTGACAGAAGATAGCGGGTATTTTAAAAACTATTATTTTGTATTATACTATTGTTTAGCAGGGGAATTCCGGTAAGGGCAAGATTACAGCATGGAGCTCCCGGTGCAGGAATAGAAGCTTTGTAAACATACTGGAGGGTCATGTTTGCAGCTGTGAAAATATTCTTCAAAACCTACTTCATTTTATTCAGC
>CAYPXQ010000203.1:0-10759 GCA_964414685.1 uncultured Actinomycetota bacterium | reverse complement strand
GAGATGCAAGAATAAGGATAGGAGGTTAAGAATGGTCCCGTTATACTTTATTTCAAACCAGCCGTTTTCAGGAAAGAGCTCCATGTGCGTGGGAACAGGTAAGATCTTTGCCGAAAACGGGCTGAAAGTTGGATATATGAAGCCTGTGGGGACCCTGCCTACCAAAGTCGGGGGCGTGACTACTGATGAGGATGCACAGTATGTCTCCAGTATCCTTGGATCAAAGGACAGGCTTGAAGATATCTGCCCGGTTGTCCTTACACAGCAGTACAGCAGAGAAGGCCTGAAAGACGATAAGTTCTCCAGGGATTTCATAGAAAAAATTGGAAAATCATATGATAAGATACAGAAGGGCAAGGATATCGTAGTGCTGGAAGGCGCCAAGAGCCTGGAAGACGGTTACTATCTTGGAATATCTGCGCTCAGGATATGCCAGAAGCTGGGAGCCAGGACAGTAATGGTATTCAAATATGATGCCGAGATGGTTGATGAGATACTTTTTTCCAGGGATGTTTTAGGGGACAGTTTCGGCGGGATCATAATAAACTGGGTACCCAGGTCACAGATGGAATATCTGGAAGAGCTGGTAATACCTTATCTGAAAAAACATGGAATAGAGTTATTCGGCTATGTGGTATCAGACAAGATGCTCTCTTCAGTCAGTGTCAGCGAGATGGCTAAACTTTTAGGAGGCCAGATAATCTGTGCCAGGGATAAGGCTGACGAACTGGTGGAGACCTTTATGGTGGGAGCCATGGGCCAGGAACAGGCGCTTAAGTTTTTCAGGAGGAAAGCAAACAAGGCAGTTATCACCGGCGGAGACAGGGCCGACGTACAGCTGGCAGCCCTGGAGACACAGACCAGATGCCTGATACTGACAGGCAATTTCCAGCCATCCACCGTAGTACTGGGAAGGGCTGAAGAGCTTGGTGTTCCCATGGTGCTGGTAAATTACGACACCCTTACTGCTGTTGAAAGAGCAGGGGAGATAATCGGTCATGTCAGGTTCCATGAAGTAAAGAAGATCGACAAGATAGTGGAAGTTGTCCGTGAATATATCGATACCGGGAAAATCCTGGAAATGGCAAAAAAATAAACACCCTGTCCTGGAGTGAATGTGGATAAAGATATGAGCCTTGCCCCTATTGTGATCGATGCCATGGGGGGAGACTTTGCTCCAGGCGAAGTTATCAGGGGAAGCATAGAAGCCCACAGGGAATTCGGCCTGGATATCATACTGGTGGGAGATCGCAGGCAGATAGAATCCTTTTCCAGACAAAACAATCTTGATATATCACCCTTTGCCGTAGAGGAGAGCAAGAGTACTGTGGGGATGGGTGAATCGCCCTCACGGGTGCTGAGGGAAAAAAAAGACTCATCTATCTATATAGGCCCGGCCCTGGTAGCGGAGGGAAAAGGAGGGGCTTTTCTTTCGGCAGGCAATACAGGAGCCGCTATGGCATGTTCCCTTCTTAATATAAAAAGGATAAAAGGGGTTGCCAGGCCGGCAATTGCAGCGGTTATACCTCTTCCAGACTCCAGGTTCGTACTCGTAGATGCCGGCGCCAATGCCGACTGCAAGCCTCATAACCTGGTCCAGTTTGCAGTTATGGGCAAAGTGTTTTCCAGGGATATATTGAAAGTTAAAAATCCCAGGGTAGCGCTTCTGAATATAGGCGAAGAGGAAAAAAAAGGCAGCGAGCTGGCAGTACAGGCTCATAATATGTTAAAGCAGTCAGGGGCCATTGATTTTGCAGGCAATATCGAGGGCAGGGAGATATTCGAGGGAGCTGCCGATGTAGTGGTGACCGACGGGTTTACCGGCAATGTCCTGCTTAAGGCCATAGAGGGTCTTGCGGCCATGTTTTTCGGCCAGGTCAAACAGGCGCTGACCTCATCTCTTATTTCGAAAATGGCAGCTTTGAGCCTAAAAGGACCGCTAAAGGCTATGAAGAATAGATTTGATTATGAGACTTATGGCGGAGCCCAGCTGCTGGGGCTGAATGCACCTGTCATAATCTCTCACGGCAGCTCCAGGGCCAGAGCCGTAAAAAATGCCATCAGGGTTGCCGGCGAGAGCCTTGAGACAGACCTGGTGGAAAAAATAAGAAAAGAGATATCGGCCGAGGGCGGTATCTGATTAAAACTTTTATATAAAAAAATAGTCAAAAATAATGAAATTATATTTTTATTAACTATAATAAAGAAAAACCAAAAGCTAAAGGAGTGATGTATGGAAAATTTTGACAAGTTGAAAGAAATACTGGTAGATGTCCTGGGCGTGGAAGATGACAATGTAAAACCTGAAAGTAAATTTGTTGAAGATCTTGGTGCAGATTCCCTGGACCTGGTGGAGCTTATTATGGCTTTTGAGGATAAGTTCTCTATTGAGATCAGCGATGAAGAAGCTGAGAAGATGGTCACAGTCAAGGACGTCCTTAACTATATAGATTCAAAAAAGTAATCCGTGATCTAAGCCGGATAAAGCCTTATCCGGCATTATTTTTAAATTTACTTTTGCAAACCGGCTTGATCAGGCGGCGGGAAAATAATAGATGGATAATGAAGGAGTCTTAAGAAGCAGGGTAAGGGACTGGCTGGGCGGACTTGATATCGAGCCCCAGGACCTAAAAGTATATATACAGGCCCTTACGCACAGGTCTTTTGCCCGCCAGATAAATGTCCAGTCGAGAGGCAATGAACAGCTGGAGTTTCTGGGAGACAGCGTTCTTTCATTTATAATAACTTCATACCTCTTCAACAATTTCAGCCATTATGCCGAGGGAAAGCTTGCCAAGCTGAGGTCGATACTTGTCAGCAAAAAGACATTATCCAAGATAGCCCTGAGGATAAGGATAGACCAGCAGGTCCTTTTAAGCGAGAATGAGGAATCCTGCAGGGGCAGGGAAAAGGAATCGATCCTTGCTGATACCATGGAGGCCTTCATCGGTGCTATATATTTGGACAGGGGGATAAAATTTGTGACTTCCTGGATCATAAAGAGATATGAAGACAGGATAGACAGCATGATAAACACTCCCCAGATCTCTGATTACAAGACATATCTTCAGGAATCAGTCCAGGCTGATTATAATCAGCTGGTAAAATACAGGCTGCTGAAATCAGAGGGACCTGACCACGACAAGACCTTTCACTCGGTTGCCATTCTTGAAGGCAAGAAGATCGGCAGGGGGAAGGGCAGCAGCAAGAAGGATTCGGAGCAGGAAGCCGCCAGGAATGCATTGATATCATTATATGATCTTGACCTGTAATACTTTAGGATTTTAAAAATTGTATCTTAAAAATATAACTCTCAGGGGATTCAAATCTTTTGGCTCCAGGAGCAGTCTTGACTTCGAGCCGGGCATAAGCGTGATAGTGGGGCCAAACGGCAGCGGAAAAAGCAATGTGGCTGACGGGATCTCGTGGGTGCTGGGAGAGCAGAGCCCCAAATCACTCAGGGGAAATTCCATGGGTGATGTCATATTCCGAAGTAAAAAACAGGAAATGGGTATTGCCGAGGTATCTCTGCTGTTTGACAATTCGGATAAAATGCTGGATGTCGAATTCCGGGATGTCAAAATAACCAGGAGGGTATATTCGGCAGGGGGAAGCGATTATTTTATTAATTCCTCTCCCTGCAGGCTTATGGATATCCAGGAACTGGTAGCCGATGCCGGCATCGGCAGGGGCCTGCATGTTATCATCAACCAGGGCCAGGTAAACGAGATCACCATGCTTAAGCCTGTAGACAGGAAATTGGTGATAGATGAAGTCCTGGGTATTTCCAAGCATAAGATCAGGAGGAAGAAGTCCATTTCCCGCCTTTCCAGGGTAAAAGAAGATATTGCCAGGCTGGATGACCTGATGGATGAGATAAAGCGCACCATGGATCCCCTGGAGATAGAAGCAAAAAGGGCCAGGGAATATGCAGAGGCTGCCAATGAGCTGAAGAAGCAGGAGGTCTCACTGTTTTTGTCCAGGATGTCAATATTGAGCGGCTCCTGGGAAAAGCTGGAACAGGAGCATAATAAGATCAGGGGCCTGATAAAGGAGACTGGCGACAGGATACTGGAGACAGAGAAGCAAAAGGGAGACCTTATAAGTAATATCGGTTCCCGGCAGGCCGAATATGAACGGTGGAGGACAAAGGTTGAAGCCTTTGACAGCGGACTTAACCGCCTGCAAAACAGCATTACCCTGGTAAACAGCAAGAAGAATGTATTTTCCACTCTTTATAATATGTTTGAATTGGAATTCAAAAACGGCAAAGCGCCTTATGAGACTGCCGCGCAAATGGCCCGCGCGAGGCAGAAAGAGGTATTGGATCTTTCTTTTATGGGAAAGATTATAAAAAGGTTTGCTGTATTAGAGGTTCAGTTCAGGGATTTTGTGGGCAGGATAAAAAAGGCACTCATCGGAAACAGCAGGCTAAGGCAGCTGGAAGATGAAGCAAATATACTGACACAGGAGATAAAAGGCATACTGGAAGAGCTGAGGGAAGCAAATGAGGCCCGGGAATCGGCAAAAACAGAAAAGGCTTCCCGGGAAATATTGGAAAAGGTTGAGGAAGAAAAAAGGAGAAACCAGGCCAGGGCAGAAAAGATGGAAGAGTTAAAGAGACTATGCAGCCTCAACCTGGAGCGCAGTGAAAAGATAATAGGCATGCTCCACAGACTGAAACTGGCATCAGAGAAGATACAGAAGAGGCTTTACCCCGAATTTGACAGGCAGAAGCGCCTGATCTCGGGAAGCCAGGCAGAGATCGAGAAGCTTAACAGCGAAATAAACAGGCTAAGGGTAGAAGCAAACAGCCTGGACAATGAGCTGTACAAGATAGATCTCAGGCGTGAACAGGTCAGGGACAGGGTAAAGGATATAACTTCTTCAATAGTGGATGACTATAATATGTCTGTCGAATATGCCTCCAGGAATTTTAAACCTGCCGAAGATGCAGCGGCGGCAGAAAAGGCGGTAAAAAAGCTAAAGGACAGAGTGCGCAGCTATGGCAATGTAAATCCTAATGCTGCCATAGAATTTGCCAAAATAAAGAAAAGATATGATTTCCTGGATATCCAGAGGAAGGACCTTGCAGACAGCAGGCAGAAGCTGGAAGCACTTATAAAGGAGATAAACCAGAAGATCAGCACTATATTTTTGGATAAATTTGAGAAAATAAACCAGAATTTCCAGAAATACTTCAAAGCGCTTTTCCCCATGGGAGAGGGAGAGCTGATGCTGGAAAAATACAGAAATGATGGAGAAGCCGAAGAAGAGCTGGGTGTGGACCTTAAGGTAGATATAGGAAATAACAAGCTGGTCTCCCTCACGCTATTAAGCGGGGGCGAGAAATCCCTGGTATCCCTGGCCTTTCTGTTCTCAGTGTTTTCCATAAACCTCTCGCCATTCTATATATTCGATGAGGCAGATGCTGCTCTTGATGATGCTAATATCGATAAGTTCCAGAACCTGGTAAAACATTTTGCCGAAAAACAGCAGATCATAATAATAACCCACCAGAAAAAGACCATGGAGATAGCAGACACCATATATGGTGTTACCATGCAGTCTGACGGGATATCCAAAGTTGTGTCAGAGAAGATCGAAAACGGCAAAAAGACTGCCGCAGGCTAAAAATGAAAAAAATATTTAAAAACCTTAATTCGATCTGGAACCGGTTCAAGAAAACCGGAGATGAGCTCTGGGACCAGATGGAAGAGGAGCTGGTAGCCGGAGATGTAAGCATAAATACTGCCGGCAGGATTATAAACAGCCTCAGGGACAGGGCCTATAAGGAAAATATAACCGGTTTGGAGGATATCAGGAAAATCCTGAAGCAGGAGATCATGGATATACTGGATGACGGCAGCAGCACTGGTCTTTCAGTCCCGCCGGAACTGCCGGCGGTATATATGGTGGTGGGGGTAAACGGTGTGGGCAAGACCTCGGCCATTGCCAAACTGGCCAATATGTTTAATAAACAGGGCAGCAAAGTAATGTTGGCTGCTGCCGACACCTACCGTTCGGCTGCCGTGGAACAGCTGGGTCATTTTGCCGGCATGCTGGGCATAGATATGATAAATCACCAGAGGAATGCAGATCCGGGGGCCGTAGTTTATGACACCCTTGCCAGTGCAGTTGCCAGAAATGCCGATATTGTGATAATCGACACTGCCGGGAGGATGCAGACATCATATAATTTGATGCAGGAGCTTAAAAAGATAAAGAAAGTGGTAAACAAGAAGCTGGGGAGGTTTCCTGATGAGGTTCTTCTGGCCATAGATGCCACTACCGGGCAGAATGCCCGCAGCCAGGCCCAGATATTCTCAGAATCCATGGATGTGACCGGGATAATACTTACCAAGACTGACGGTACTTCCAGGGGCGGGATAGTGCTGACCATAAAGAATGACCTGGATATACCGGTAAAGATCATAACAAAAGGCGAGAAGATCGATGATATAGAGTATTTCGACCCGGAGTCATTTACGGAAAATATGGTATTATGAGACCCCGGGGTTTTTTAATATAATATGGTTACTATTACAGCCGGAAACGGAGATACATGTTTGAACAGCTTACTTCAAAATTCGAAGACCTTTTTTACAGGATAAGGAATAAGGGGAAACTGAGCCCCGGCGACCTGGATAAGGCATTAAGGGAGATAAAACTGGCGCTCCTGGAAGCCGATGTCAACTTCAAAGTAGTAAAACAATTCCTGGCAAATCTCAAGGAAAAGGCCCTGGGAAGTGAAGTCATGGAGAGCCTCACACCGGCCCAGCAGGTCATAAAGATCGTAAATGAAGAGATGATCAGGATGCTGGGATCCTCCGGCGGGAATATCAGCTTTGCCCCCAGGGGACCCACTATAATAATGATGGTAGGACTTCAGGGAACAGGCAAGACTTCGGCTGTCATAAAACTTGCCAATTATCTGAGATCAGCCAGCCAGAAGAAGGTTTCCCTGATCGCGGCTGACATATACAGGCCGGCAGCTGTGCTGCAGCTGGAGGATATGGCAAAAAACATTGAAATAGAGGTCTTTTCGGAACAGAAGAAAGACCCGGTAGAAATATGCAGGAAAGGCGTGGAAAAATTTACCCGCGAAAGAAGCGATGTGATAATAATCGATACTGCCGGAAGGCTCCATATCGATGAAGTCATGATGGATGAGATAAGGAATATAAAGAGGGCGGTAAAACCCCACCAGGTGTTTTTGGTGCTTGATGCCATGACCGGACAGGAGGCAGTAAATATTGCATCAACCTTTAATTCCGCCGTAGAATGCGATGGGATAATACTTACCAAGCTAGACAGCGATACCAGGGGAGGGGCAGCCCTTTCAGTATACCAGGTGGTAAAAAAACCAGTAAGATTTGTCTCCAACGGGGAAAAAGTAGAGGATTTTGACATATTCTACCCTGACCGGATAGCTTCCAGGATACTGGGCAAGGGTGATGTTCTCACTCTTATAGAAAAAGCGGAGAAGGTGATAGACAATAAAAAGGCCGAGGAGTTGTCAAGGCGGATAGAAAGGCAGGAGCTTGATTTTGAGGATTTTATCGACCAGCTGAAAAGCCTTAAGAAAATGGGCTCCCTGGATAAAGTGATGTCCATGCTTCCCATATCGGGAGCAAACAAGGCATTTAAGAAGATGGATCTTGACCAGTCCCATCTGGACAGGATGGAGGCTATAATAAATTCCATGACCGTAAGGGAGAGAAGGGATCCGCATATAATAAACGGCAGCCGTAAAAAGAGGATAGCCAGGGGAAGCGGAAGCTCTGTAAGCGAGGTCAACCGGCTGCTCAAGCAGTTTTCCAGGACAAAACAGATGATGAAAAATTTCTCATCACTCAAAGGCAGGATGGGACTTCCTCTCAGGGGGTTCCCGGGAGTATAAAAAATGTTTTGCAAGATGTCAATAAAGCTATATAATATTATTTTCATAAGGCAAAATCTTACAGTGGAGGTTTTTTGGATTGAGCGTAAAGATAAGATTGACAAGGACCGGGTTAAAAAAACAGCCCTATTACCGTGTCGTAGTTGCTGACAGCAGGTCGCCCAGGGACGGTAAGTTTATTGAAAGAATCGGCATCTATGATCCCAAGACAGACCCCTCAAAAGTTGTTATTGACAAAGAGAAGGCTGCTGAATGGATCAAGAAGGGGGCAATGCCCTCAAATACAGTGAAGAAGTTATTTAAAATAGTAGACCTGAAAGTGTAGAATAACAATTTGACTGGAGGTATGGAAGTGAAAGAATTACTGGAGTACATGGTCAAGGAACTGGTAGATAATCCAGACGATGTTGAGATCGAAGAAGAGGAAGAAGACGAAAAAACAGTGATCTTTAAACTGAAAGTAGCAGAAGATGACCTGGGTAAAGTCATTGGTAAGAAAGGCCGTACCGCAAATGCTTTAAGGGTTGTTATGAGAGCCGCGTCTGCTAAGAGAGGTAAATCTTCTATAGTAAAGATAATAGACTGAGAAGTTTATTTTATCTTTGAAAAATAAATAATGTCGCAGAAAACTGTAGATGCAAGATTAGTGGGGATAGTCGGAAAGCCGCATGGTATAAAGGGAGAATTAAATGTCATGCTGCTTACTGACTATCCCGATTCTATTATAAATGGCTGTGTGCTTTACCTGGACCAGGATTGTACCCGCGATATTTTGATAGAGAATGTATACATAAAGAAGTCCAGGGGCCGTGAGACTGCAGTTATAAGGTTTCAGGGAATATCCTCCATAGATGAAGCCCTGGACCTCAGGGGGAGCCAGCTTTTCAGGAAGAAGGACCAGTCGCCGGTCCTGGAAGACGGGGAATACTGGATAGAAGACCTGGAAGGCTGCAGGGTATATACGGAAAGCGGAAGGCAGGTGGGCGTGGTAGAGAAGGTCGAAGTGCTGCCGGCAAATGATAACCTGGCTGTAAGGCCTGCCGGCGGAGGCAGCATAATATATATTCCGCTGGTCGATGATTATATTTGCAGCATAGAAATAACCGGTAAAAAGATCATTCTTAAAAAGATGCCAGAATACTTGTAGTATGATAATCGACATAATAACTATTTTTCCTGATATGTTTAAAGCAGTTGTGCAGTTCGGGGTGATACGTGAAGCCTTTTCTTCAGGCAGCTGTGAATTAAACATTTATGATCTCAGGGATTTTGCTTCCGGCGGTTACAGGAAAATCGATGACAGGCCTTATGGAGGAGGTCCGGGGATGATACTTATGGCAGGCCCTCTGGACAGGGCCATAAGGCATATAAAGAGAAAAAATTCCATCAGGCAGAAACACCTGCAGAAGGTCATACTTCTTTCACCGGGAGGGAAAGTGCTTGAGCAGCAGGTCCTTAAAGATTTCCTGGCGCTGAAAAACCTGATAATCATCTGCGGCAGATATGAAGGGGTGGACCAGAGGCTTATAGAGCTTTCGGTAGATATGGAGGTCTCAATAGGGGATTATGTCCTTACCGGAGGCGAGATACCGGCAATGGTGCTGATTGACGGGATAGCCAGGCTGATACCCGGAGTAGTGGGGAAAAAGGAATCGATCCAGTATGAGTCATTTGAAAAAGGCCTCCTGGACTGGCCCCAGTATACCAGGCCGCCTGTATACCGGGGGCTGAAGGTGCCGGAGATCCTGACAGGGGGAAATCATGGCGATATTGAAAAATGGAGGAAACAGAAAGCAGAAGAAATAACAAGGAGGCAGAGACCGGATCTATTTGACAAAAATAACTAAATTCATTATATTTTATAAGTTTTATCAGTAAAGACCTATGTGGAGACTTAAATGAACAAATTGGATAAAGTAGAAAGCAAATATATCAAGACAGATATCCCCGAATTCAATACCGGAGATAAACTGAGTGTTAAGATAAAAATAAGTGAGGAAAACAAGGACCGGATACAGACTTTGGAAGGTATAGTCCTTAAAGTACAGGGATCAGGCATAAACAAGACATTTACCATAAGGAAGATATCATTTAATAATATCGGAGTGGAAAGGACTTTCCTTATCCATTCACCGGTCATCCAATCCATAGAAAGAATAAACCAGGGTATTGTCAGGAGATCAAGACTATACTATCTCAGGGACAGGGTTGGAAAGAAAGCAAAGATAAAGGTAAAGAAATAATACAACCTTTAATGCCTCATACTGACAAAAACGGCTACAGCAAGACCAGAAGGGCAGCCCGTGAAATACTGGGATATGTGATCGCTGTCATAAGCGCCGTTATCGTAGCTGTTCTTATAAGATTATTCATATTCGAGCCGTTTATAGTGCCTACCCCATCCATGGAGCCGACTCTGATGGTGGGAGACAAGGTGATAATCAATAAGCTTGCATACAGGTTTGGACAGGTGGAAAGAGGAGACATAATCGCTTTTCATTCCACTCTTGAAGATAATAAGGAACTGGTAAAAAGAGCTATTGCCATAGAAGGTGACAGGATCGTCCTCACTTCCCAGGGAGAGGTCTATGTAAATGATGAGAAGATAGGCGAGGATTACCTTAAAACCGGCCAGCAGCTGTCGTACCTTGACCAGGAACTGACCCTGGGCCCCGATGAGATATTCGTAATGGGGGATAACCGCAATAACAGTTTTGACAGCAGGTATTTCGGTATGGTGCCGGAGGAAAATGTTTTCGGCGAGTTCCTGGCCGTATACTGGCCGCCGTCCAGGTGGTAGCAGGAAACAGGTCATTGCAGCATGAGATTTTCCGAGATCAAAAGGATAATGGCGCT
>CAYPXQ010000202.1:0-7287 GCA_964414685.1 uncultured Actinomycetota bacterium | reverse complement strand
GCTGTTTTCCTCAATACACAGCCAGCCGTCAAAACCATTTTTTTTCAAAAAGGAAAACACTTTCCTGAAGGGTACCAGGCCTGTGCCTATAAGGACATGGTTGAGTCTTCCTTTGGTGGAAGTATCGGCAACATGGATGGTCTCCACATCATCTATTACCTGCTGCAGAAGCGGCATGACTTCTTCGCCCAGGGCTATGGGATTGGCAGTATCAAAATTTAACCTGATCCCGGTATCCCTTATGCCTTCCGCTATCTTTAAGAAAATATGCGAGGGACCGCTGAAATCGGTATAATCCCAGGAGCCTGGTTTGGAGTGATTCTCATATAGCAGCATGATGCCATAATCCGCCGCTGTTTCGGCTGCTTTCCTGAGGTTTTCAATAGCCAGCCCTATCCCATGTCCTTCAGTTGTCTGGGGGTGGGCCTGTCCGGCAAGTATTCTCAGGTATTTTGCGCCCAATTCCGAAGACAGGGCGATATCGCTTTTAAAGTATTCCAGCTCCCTTTTTCTCTGCATATTATCGGGATGGATAAAATCCGGATAGGCGGTAACCATCACCAGGGGCATGCCCCTGCTTTGAAGCTCTTTCTTTATCTCTTTCAGATATACCGGATTGTGGTTCTTTATAAAATTGATGCTTATATCTATGCCGTCAAGTCCTGCTTCGAATGCAATGTCTAACCAATTCCCCAGGGTCATCTTTCCGCTGATGATATCATCAAAAAATGAGACCGGTAAACAGCTTATCTTCATTTAGTATCTCGCTATAGTCTATTTTATAAAATTTTTCCTGAAAGACCCGATCTCCTCTATCGATGTAAGGACCTTAAATTCCAGCCTGAACTTCTTTGATTCTCCGGGTTCAATAAACTTCAAAGTGCCTTTATCCCTTTCGGCCTTTCTTCCGCCTACGCTGCCGTTTCCGGGTTCTATGCCGCAGACATATTCTCCCATTCCCATGTTTTTCCACTGTACCATGGTAGGAAGGCTGTCTTTGTTGAATTTCATCCAGATGCCGATTCCGGCGCCGTCGTTAAACCCTTCATTTACTATGGCTACATTGCAGTTGCCTTCATGGTCTGCGCTTATGTCGTGAAAATATACTTTTTCCTTAAATCCCCTTACCGGAGCTGTAAACTTATTGAAATCTTCGTAACCGTCTTTTGCCTCTTCATCCCTGGGGGTCACGGAAGCCCCGGCTTCAAGCAGCTCGGCCCCTTCATCCACTACCGGATAACCTATATTTACATGGTAAAGCATCATTATGGGGGAAGTCTGGCTGCCAATATTTTCCACTGTATCCTCTACAATGATCCCGGGCTCATCCATCCAGGCGGTTATCTTTCGGGACAGCTCCAGCTTGTTCCCGAATACGCCGGCTTCCCTTACTCTCCCCTGGACCCACATCCTGTAGCGGTCGCCTTCCCAGCATCCGTCAGCCAGGACCCGTTCGGCGGCAATATTGGCTATCCTCCCGTGCAGGCCCAGTTCTTCGCCTTCATCCACTGAAGGCGGTCCCATGGTGGTGAGCCCGCAGGTTGTTATAAGGCCGCCGTAGAATGTCCTCAGCCATTCCGCGCCCCTGCTTTCATAATATACCGGAGAAGTCTCCCTGGTAGCCGATCTCCAGGCTATGGGTATAGACCTGTAGGTAAACCTTGATATATCCATTCCCCTGTCCGGAAGAACGGTGAAGTCAAGACCGCAGGGACTCTTGATGTCGATAGCGCGCACACCCTTCTTTACCCCGTCGATCATCTCATAGTAGTTTATCTCCCCCAGCTGGCTTATGTCTCCCGTCTTCTGCTGGATCTCCTGCTTTGATACCTCTTTTCCAAAGATCTTCATGTTTTTCCTTCTTTCATTATTATTCTAAATTTATTCATCTTCAGTTATCAACTTTCTCCAGGGGTGCGAAACTTACCAGCAGGTGCTTAAGCCCCATACTGGAAAAATTCACATCAAGTTCCACATCATCTCTTAACCGCTTTACATTCAGGACCTGTCCCCTTCCGAATGTCTTATGCTCCACAAAATCCCCGATGCTGTACTGGACCTTCAGTTTTTCGGCGTCTTTTATAGCGGGTCTGCTCCTGGTTTTCCCTGAAGTTTCCTTCCTGTTCTCATCGATTACCAGGTTTTCCGGTATTTCCCGCAAAAAACGTGAAGCTGCCATATAATTTGACTGCCCGTATATGCTGTGTGATATCGATGATGACAGAAAGACCTTTTCCATAGCCCGGGTGATGCCCACATAGCATAGCCTTCTTTCCTCTTCCAGCTCTTCCAGGCTGTTCATGCTGCGGGAATGGGGAAATATCCCCTCTTCCATGCCTATCATAAATACCACCGGGAATTCCAGCCCTTTGGCATTGTGCAGTGTCATAAGGACAATGCTGTCAGATGACTCGTCAAAATTATCAAGGTCCGTAAGCAGTGATACCTCCTCCAGAAAATCATCCAGCCTGGATATGCTCGATCCTTCTGCTGCCGTTTCTTCGCCTGGACCGGCAAGGGCAGCCCCTTCCATGAGGGCGGCTTTTTCCTCAAATTCCTTTGTCACCGTCAGCAGTTCGCGCAGGTTCTCTATCCTGTTTAATGCTTCTATTGAGTTTTCTTCCTCCAGCAGCCTGAAATATCCCGTCTTTTCCCACACTTCTTTCAGCAGCCGGTCTACTGAATTTTCTGATGCATAATTCCTGAATCCGGCCATCATGGATATGAAGTCTCCTATCCTGGCTTTTACATTGTTGGAAAGCGAGGGCACTGCATCCACCTGGTAGAAAGCCTCACAGAAAGTCATATCATTTTTCCGGGCATATCTTTCGATATTGTTTATGGTGGTCTTGCCTATCTTCCTGCCGGGTACATTTACTATGCGCAGAAGGCTCACCACATCCCTGGGGTTGGAAATAAGCTTGAGGTATGCCAGCATATCCTTTATCTCCATGCGGTCATAAAACCTCAGGCCCCCGAATATGACATATGGGATATTTTGCCTTATGAGCTGTTCCTCGACTGCCCTTGACTGGGCATTGGTGCGGTAGAATATGGCAAAATCCCTGTATTTCTTACCTTCCTTCTTCCGGTACTGCCTTATCCTGTTTATGACAAAACTTACTTCAGCCTTTTCGTCCCCGGCGGTATACCTGGACACGGGTTCACCCTTTTTGTTCTCTGTCCACAGATTTTTGGGTTTGCGGCTTTCATTGTTTTTTATTATCTCATTGGCAGCATCAAGGATGCTCCGGGTAGACCGGTAATTCTGTTCCAGTTTTATGACTGATACATCATCAAACTGTTTGTCAAATTCAGTTATATTGGTTATCTTTGCACCCCTCCAGCTATAAATACTCTGGTCGTCGTCCCCTACCACGCATATCCTCCTGTGGGAGCTGCCCAAAAGCATTACTATCTCATTCTGGGCCATATTGGTGTCCTGGAACTCATCTACCAGTATATACTGGAATTTCTCCTGGTATCTTTTTCTTATCTCCGGGAAAAGTCTTAAAATATCTACCGTGAATACCAGCAGGTCGTCAAAATCAAGGGCATTGGCATTAAGAAGCCTCTCCTGATATGTGGAGTATACCCTGGCCACAAGCTTCTGGTAATAATCGGAAGCCTTTTCATTATATGTCTCAAAATCTACCAGGTGGTCCTTGGCATCGCTTATGGCTGCTTTTAACATGCGGGGAGGAAACCTTTTTATATCCAGGTCCATTTCCCTGGCTATCCGGCTTATCAGCCTTTTTGAATCATCCTCATCATAGATGACATAATTTTTGGACATGCCCAGATTATGGATCTCAGCGCGCAGAAACCGGGCACAAAAAGAATGAAAAGTGGATACCCACATATACTCGCCGATCTTCCCCACCAGAGCCGTGACCCTTCTTTTCATCTCTTTTGCCGCCTTGTTGGTAAAGGTTATGGCAAGTATGCGGAATGGGTCCACTCCCATGACCTTTATAAGGTAAGCTATGCGATAGGTGAGTACCCGAGTCTTTCCGCTTCCGGCCCCGGCAATGACCAGAAGAGGCCCGTCAGTGTCTTTTACTGCTTTTACCTGTTCGCGGTTGAGATATTTTTCTAATTCCAAGATAAGATCATTTTACCTGATTTTTTTCCCTATTACTGAGGCCAGACTCTTTATCTGTTTTAAAAGCTCCGTCATCTCCCTGGGGTCAAGGGACTGCTGTCCGTCGCACAGGGCTTTGACCGGATCATTATGGGTTTCCACTATGAGGCCGTCAGCACCGACAGCGATTGCCGCCCTGCTCATGGGGGTCACCAGGTCGCTCTGCCCCATTGCATGGGAAGGGTCTATTATTATGGGTAGTTTAGACATCTTCCTTATAACCGGCACCGCAGACAGGTCCAGTGTAAACCTTGTATTGGTGTCAAATGTCCTTATTCCTCTCTCGCACAATATGACCTCCACATCACCCTTAAGGGTCAGGTACTCGGATGCGAGAAGCCATTCCTTTATAGTTGACGCCCAGCCTCTCTTAAGTATGACAGCTTTTTTCTTTAAAAATGCTATCTCGCCCACTCTCTTAAGCAGGGCAAAATTTGACATATTCCTGGTGCCTATCTGAAGTACATCGGCATATTCCGCCACGATATCGGCATTTACGGTATCTGTCACTTCGGTCACTGTACCCAGTCCGTATTTTTCTCCCGCTTTCTTCAGGAACTCCAGGCCCTTTTCCTCCAGTCCCTGAAAACTGTAGGGGGAAGTCCTGGGCTTAAAAGCCCCGCCCCTGAGGTATGACAGCCCCAGGCCGCTTACCACTCTGGCTGTATTGTCCAGCTGCTCCCAGCTCTCTATGGCGCAGGGTCCTGCAATAATGGTTATATATTCTTTTTTTACCAGATTTCCAATAATACTGTCAGTCATATCCATTTCCTTTTCCAGTCCGGCGGCGGGTCAGGACCGCATCCCTGTGAGCCTGTCCGGGGACTGGATGCTAGAGATTCTCGTCTTTTTCCAGTACCTGTACATTCCTTAAGATACTTTCAAATATCTGTATCACATTATCACGGTAGAGGGGTCCCTTATTATACCGGGCAATATTCTCTACAAGCTCTTCTTCCCTGCGGGCATCATACAGGGGGACGTCTTCCTTCTGTTTCAGCTTCTTTACTTCCATGACTATCTTTGCCCTCTCGTTTAAAAGGTCCACCAGTTTATGGTCTATATCATTAATCTCTTTCCTGTATTCTTCAAGCTTTTTACTGAAATCACTCTCCATAATCTCTCCTTATATTAAACCTTTGATGCCGGCGTTTTCATTTGACAATATTAATAATATCACATCCGGGCTGCTATTATATACTAAATGACCAGTGTATTATTCCCATTCTATGGTACTGGGAGGTTTGGAGCTGATATCATATACTACCCTGTTTACCCCTTCTACCTCATTTATTATCCTCCCGGACATCTTTTCCAGGACTTCATAGGGAAGCCGGACCCAGTCTGCGGTCATGGCATCCAGGCTGGTCACGGCTCTTATGGCAATAGGGTATGCATAGGTCCTTTCATCTCCCATTACTCCCACACTTTTTATGGAGGGAAGGATGGCGAAAGACTGCCATATCTTTTTATAGAGGCCCGCTCTTTTTATCTCTTCCAGCACTATATTATCTGCTTGCTGCAGTATCTTTATTTTCTCTGCTGTCACTTCACCGATTATCCTTATGGCAAGTCCTGGGCCGGGAAACGGCTGCCGCCACACTATGTCATCAGAAAGACCCAGCTCAATACCCAGCTTCCTTATCTCATCCTTGAAAAGCAGCCTCAGAGGCTCTATAAGATTTAACTTCATGTCCTCCGGAAGACCCCCTACATTATGATGGGATTTTATCCTGGCCGCATCCCTGGTACCGCTTTCTATCACGTCAGAGTACAGGGTGCCCTGGACCAGGCAGTCTGCATCTTTTATCTTTGAAGCTTCCTCCTCGAATATCCTTATGAACTCATTGCCTATGATCTTGCGCTTCTCTTCCGGATCACATATGCCTTTAAGTTTTCCTATAAACCTGTCACCGGCATCTATATGTATGAGGTTTATCCTGAAATTTTCCCTGAATGTCTCAGTTACCTGTCTGGCCTCATCCTTCCTCAAAAGCCCGTGGTCTACAAAGATGCATGTGAGCCTTTCTCCTACAGCCCTGTGGACAAGCAGTGCAGCCACCGAAGAATCGACTCCCCCGCTCAGCCCGCATATGACCTTGCCCCTGCCTACGGTCCCGGCTATTTTTTCAGTCTCGCTCTCTATTATGGATACCATGGTCCAGGTAGGACTGCATCCGCATATATCAAACAGGAAATTACTCAGTATATCCATTCCGGACGGCGTGTGGACAACTTCGGGATGGAACTGTATGCCGAAGAACTTTTTATCCGGTTCCTCTATGCCGGCAACAGGAAGGTTGGATGTGGAAGCTATGACTTTAAAGCCGGGGGGCAGATCTCCCACGCTGTCCCTGTGGCTCATCCAGCATGTCTCTTTTTGTTTTAACCCCTTAAAAAGCGGAGATGACAGGTCAAGGTCGATCCCCGTCTTGCCATATTCATTGTTTCCTGTAGCTGTTATGTCCCCACCGGAAAGTTTTGCCATAAGCTGCATGCCATAGCAGATCCCCAGTATGGGTATTCCCAGCGAGAAAAGACTGCTGTCCACAACGGGTGCCCTGCCTTTATTGGAGGCCACGCTATAGGGCGAACCTGAAAATATCAGCCCTCTGGGATTTTTTTTCTTTATCTCGCAGATATCTGTATCATAGGGTATAAGTTCAGAGAACACTCTGAGCTCCCTGACACGTCTGGCAATAAGCTGGCTGTATTGCCCACCAAAATCCACGACCAGGACAGTTTCCATATCAGGCCCCCATACCCACTTTCTGCTGCTGCTGCTGCATCTTTCCTTCTGTCTTTATTGAAGGCGCCACTATGACCTCGGCCCGCTGGAAGTCCTTTATGTTCTCATATCCGCAGGTGGCCATCGAGGTCCTCAGAGCTCCGCAGAGGTTAAGGGTGCCGTCATTTTCGAATGCTGGCCCTACCAGGATCTGCTTCAGGCTTCCCACCACATCTGTCCTTATCCTGGTACCCCGGGGAAGATCAGGATGGAATGTAGCCATTCCCCAGTGATATCCTTTGCCTGGAGCTTCGGCTGCCCTGGAAAGGGGGGATCCTATCATCACCATGTCTGCTCCGCAGGCAATAGCTTTGGCAATATCCCCGCCGGTCCTCATGCCGCCGTCGGCAATGAC
>CAYPXQ010000201.1:0-9746 GCA_964414685.1 uncultured Actinomycetota bacterium | reverse complement strand
TCCCTGGCTCCAGATTTGGAGGATAGGACAATGTCTTTACGGTTAAATTTTTTTATTGCCTCTCCCACCTTTTCCTCGCTATCGCCATAGGCATTGGCGGTATCGATAAAATTTATGCCCATATCTATTACGGCCCGTATAACTTCTATGGCATCTTCTTTATCGAGCCGCATTATAGGGATGCCTCCCATAGCTACCTTACTTACAGAAAGATCAGTGTCTCCGAATCTTATCTTTTCCATCTCATTTTCCTTTTAAAAAAATTGCCTGCTTATATGATTATGTCAGAAATAATACATATTTCAAAAACCATTTTGCCTTCCGGGCTGCTTAAAATTGCATATACTGTGATTTATAATATCAAAGGGGAAGGATTATTATGATATAATACCCCGGTAGAATTATAACTATGTATAAAAAGGGGAGATGGCAGATGAGTGAATGGACAGAGATAATAGGCATACATGCCCGGGAAATACTTGATTCCAGGGGCAATCCTACAGTGGAAGTAGAGACAGAGCTGGAAAATGGTGCCGTGGGAAGGGCGGCAGTTCCTTCGGGAGCTTCTACGGGCGCCTTTGAGGCAGTAGAGCTAAGGGACGGAGACAAGAAGCGCTATATGGGAAAGGGAGTACTTAAGGCTGTAGATAATGTAAATTCCCTTATAGCAGCAGAGCTGGAAGGCATGGACGGACTCTACCAGAGGGAAATAGACCACATGATGCTGGAGCTGGACGGTACAGAGAACAAATCCAAACTGGGAGCCAATGCCATACTGGGAGTATCCCTTTCTGTGGCCAGGGCAGCAGCACTCTCCCTGGAGATGCCGCTTTACCGTTATCTGGGCGGAATAAACGGACATGTCCTGCCCTCGCCTATGATGAATATATTAAACGGAGGGGAACATGCCGATAACAGTGTAGACCTCCAGGAATTCATGATAATGCCCCTGGGGGCAGATTCTTTCAGCGATGCGCTGCGTATGGGTTCCGAAGTCTTCCATAAATTAAGATCAGTGCTGGGAAAAGACAGCCTTAATACTGCTGTAGGTGATGAAGGCGGTTTTGCCCCTGACCTCAAGACAAATGAAGATGCCATAAAATATATAATAAAAGCCATAAAGGAAGCGGGATACAAACCGGGTAAGGATATCTATATCGCCCTGGATCCGGCATCTACCGAGTTCTACAAAAATGGCAGGTATGAGCTCAAGGGTGAGGGCAAGGTGCTCACGCCAGCGGAAATGGTAGATTATTATGCAGGACTGGTGGAGAAATATCCCATTATATCCATAGAAGACGGCATGGCAGAGGAAGACTGGGACGGATGGAAGATGATGACCGAGAAACTGGGGGATAAGGTCCAGCTGGTGGGAGATGACCTGTTTGTCACCAATACAAAAAGGCTAAAAAAGGGAATTGAAATGGGCGTTGCCAATTCCATACTTATAAAGGTCAACCAGATCGGCACACTTTCAGAGACAATGGATGCAGTAGAGATGGCAAACAGGGCCGGCTATACTGCTGTGATATCCCACCGTTCCGGAGAGACCAGCGACACTACCATATCTGACATAGTAGTGGGCCTGAATGCCGGCCAGATAAAGACAGGGGCCCCATCCAGGACTGACAGGGTATGCAAATACAACCAGCTTCTCAGGATAGAAGAAGACCTGGGAGACCTGGCAGTTTACAGGGGAATGGATTCATTCTTTAACCTGGGTTAATATACCCCCGGCAGCACATGGATTTTTCTACAGGAGGGACATCATCTGTCCTTCCTGTATTTTTGGAGGTGGATTACCTGTCCTCATGATATAATGATATAAGAAAGGTTTTGATCAATAATATGGGTCTGGAAGAAAAAATTAAAAAGGCAATGGAAGAGACCAGTGTAATACTGGATCCCAAGGAGCTTATATCATCCTACAGCTCTACTACTGTAAGGTATTATATGCTTACTGTACCCATGTATATTGGTTTTGAGGGAAGGTCCAAAGATTCTGAGACCATAGTAAGGGAAGGAAAGATAACCTGGCAGAGACCAAAACTCCTGACACCGTCATATATGCTCAGGGTTGAAGGATTCAGCGAAGAAGCCAGGCAGGCTTTTGAGATGATAGCCTCCGAGGATAATGATCTGGCTATGATCCTTTACAGGCTGAGGCTGGCCAAAGATGCCGAAAAGATGGATATAGTCTCTGAATCCCTTAATACTGTCCTGGACAAGATAATCGATGATATAAATAAAAGGGGAGAAAAGCATACTGCCATAATCAAGGGGGTGGACGAGTTCTGGGATGTATCCCTTTCCAGGTTTGCCCAGGAACTTATGACCAGAAGCGCATATCTGTCACAGCTTCCCGATATGATGGAAAGAAATGACATAGGCATGAACAGCAGGGGATTCCCCATTGTGACCAGGGACTCCATGGGCATACCCCTGGCTGCCCGGAAAGAGATAGAACTGCTTTTCAGGCTGTTTGAAAAAGGGGAAGTAAAACCCGCCAGACTCAAGGAAGAACTTGACCGCTGGGGAGTCTTCGAGAAATACCAGGACCGGTTTTTAAGCTTCTTCAGGAAAAAGTAGAAGAAATCCGGATGATAAACGAAAGTGTAAATACCCACAGACCCGATACCATGGATATATTCAATTCGATATCCAGAAGATATGATGCCTCCAATCTTATACTCAGCATGGGCCTGGAAAAGAGGTGGAGGCATGAGTTCCTTAAGCTCATAAGACCGGAGCATAAAAAGGTCCTTGATGCCTGCTGCGGAACCGGGACCTCCACTTATCAGCTGTGGAAGGCCGGAAACAGGCAAGTATCCGGAATGGACTTTTCCGGGAACATGATAAAGATCGCCAGGGAAAAATACAGCCATATAAAAGGGATAAGCTTTTATGAGGGGGATGTCACCGCTACCGGGCTTGCAGACGGCAGTTTTGACTGTGTCACCATTGCATTCGGGATAAGAAATATACTGGAAAGGAAAAAAGCGCTTAAAGAGTTCTTAAGGATCGTAAGGCCCGGAGGAAGTATTGTGATCCTGGAATTTAACCATATTGAGAGCGGTCTTTTCGGGGGCCTTTCAAAGATCTACATAAGAAGTGTTATGCCCCTTATGGGAGGAATACTTACCGGCAGCCGGCAGGCATATGATTACCTGGCAAAGTCTATAAGAGAATTTCCAGGATCCGAAGAATTCATGGATCTTTTGAAGGCTTCCGGGTGGCAAAAACCAAACTATCGTCCTTTGTCCGGAGGCATCTGCAGCCTGTTTACAGGACAGAAATAATGTTCCTAGAAAAACCTGTCCAGTATATATCCTATAGATATACTCAAACCGGTTGCAAGAGTCAGCATGATAGTACCGGCCTGGGCAGGCACTATGGCCAGTTCATCATCATATTTCCTGCAGGCAATCAGCACTGACTTTACCGCAAGGGGAAGAGTTGCCAGGGTTATCAGCAGCCATAAGGGAAATATTCCCAGTATCACGGGAATAATGACTGATAAGTATACCAGGACTATGACAGCTGCATAATAGTATCTTGACTTCTTCCTGCCTATTCTTGCCACTATATGCATTTTCCCTGCCGTCCTGTCGGCCTCATAGTCAGGAAACTCATTTATAAAAAGTATGGCTGCTATAAGCAGCCCCTGGGGAATGGAAGCCAGGAGCGCCTCTATGGTTATCCTGCCTGTGAACAAAAGGTATGTGCCGCATACTGCCAGGGGGCCCGATTTAATAAAGACGAATATTTCTCCCACTCCCCTGTAGGCAAGCCTGACAGGGCTTCCGGTATAGAAGTAACCCAGTATCACTGCAGCCAGGCCAAACCATAAAAGATGAAAATTGACAAATATCACGAAATATAGTCCGAATATGGTGACAACGGAAAAGGATATGATGCCGGCGGTCAGGATAGAACGGGGCTTTATAAGTCCTTCCTGGATGACACGGCTCCCTCCAGAAAAGGGAGTAGGATATTTGTTTATCTCATCATTTCCGCTTTTATGGTCGAAATAATCATTTATAAGGTTTATGCCGCAGTTGGAGCCCGCGATCACCAGTGCCGCTCCAATAAAATAAAACCAGTTAAAACTTCCCTCCGAAAAGGCCAGCGCCCCGGCAATCACCGAAGACATAACTGTTGCAGAAAAGAAAGGCGCCCTTACTGCCCTTATCCACAGAAGGATTTTTCCCCTTGCATCCATAAAACCTCTCATGCGGTGAAGTCAAAAGACAATTTGTAGATATTATCATAAAACTGTATATTTTTTAATATATGGTACGACAATTAATATGATGTCTTGACATCATATTAATTGATGCTATGATGACAATATGAGGACAACAATAACAATAGATGATGATGTGATGGAACGGGCACGCAGTATTTCAAAAAAAATGGGCACGCCATTTAAGACTGTTATCAATAAAGCTCTTCGCAATGGTCTCAGTCAGGTAGAACAGCAGGCAAAGCATCGCACCTATAAGACAGAACCTCATAAAATGAGTCTTCGTGCTGGAAGGAATATAGATAACATCCAGGAATTACTGGCCCAGATCGAAGGTGAGGATCACCGTTGATCCTGGTTGATGCAAATATTCTATTGTATGCCGAGGATTCCATTAATCCCCATAACCAGAAGGTCCGCGACTGGTGGGACAGCAGACTCTCAGGAACTGGCACTGTCTGTCTCTGCTGGACTGTTATGTCTGCGTTTATCCGCATAGGGACTAACCCCAGGGTTTTTGAGTATCCGTTATCCATTGAACAGGCACTTGATCGTGTGCAGAGCTGGATCGATCAACCCTGTACCATAATAATCAGGCCCACCGACCGGCACTGGACTGTTTTTAAGCAGCTGCTTTCAGAATATCAGGCTGCCTCAAATCTGGTAAGCGATGCGCACCTTGCTGCCCTGGCCATTGAACATGGCTGTACGCTCGCATCTACCGATGCTGATTTTGGCCGTTTCTCCGGATTAAAATGGGTAAATCCCCTTGCATGACTTTTCCTGATATTCAGTATTAGGGATTTTTTTATTTGGTTCATTTACGAATGGAGAGAAGATGAGAATACTGGATGAGACCATAAGCCTGATAAGGCCCCCGGACCCCCGGATCATGGAAAAAGCGCAGGCCAGGCTGGATGACCTGACAAAGCCCAGAGGAAGCCTGGGAAGGCTGGAAGGGCTGGCAAAGCAGATAGCGGGTATCACCGGCAGTCTTAAGCCTGCTCTGGACCGGAAAGCAGTCCTGGTGATGGCAGGGGACCATGGTGTGGTACAGGAGGGAGTAAGCGCATATCCCCGGGAAGTCACCATGCAGATGGTCCTGAATATTCTTGCCGGGGGAGCTGCCATAAATGTACTGGCCAGGCATATCGGGGCTGAAGTATATGTGGCGGATATGGGAGTGGCAGCAGGATTTGATCCCCATCCGGGGCTTATTGACAAGAAGGTGGCTCCCGGCACTGCCAGCATGACTGCAGGTCCGGCCATGGACAGGAAGCAGGCAGTAAAATCCATAGAAGGAGGCATAGATGCTGCCGGCGCCCTTATTGACAATGGATTCAATATAATAGGCACCGGTGATATGGGCATAGGAAATACCACGTCTTCCAGCGCAATAACTTCTGTAATATGCGGGGCTGATGCAGGCATGGTAACGGGACTGGGCACAGGCATAGAAGCCTCAGGACTGGAGAAAAAGATAAAGACCATAGAAAAGGCAATAAGTATAAACAATCCTGATCCCGGAGACGCCATAGATGTCCTTTCCAAAGTCGGCGGTTTTGAGATAGGCGGTATTGCCGGAGCCATACTGTGCTGTGCAGCCAGAAGAATACCGGTAGTGATAGACGGGTTTATTTCTACGGCAGGGGCACTCATAGCCAATGCCATGGAACCCGGCAGCGCTGCCTATATGATACCGTCCCACTGCTCGGCAGAAAGGGGGCATAGCATAGCTCTGTCACATCTGGGATTAAAACCGCTTTTCGACCTGGATATGAGGCTGGGCGAGGGTACGGGGGCGGCCATCGGGATAAGTATTGCAGAAGCTGCGGTAAAGATAATGGACGAGATGGCCACATTCAGCTCTGCGGGGGTCTCTGGTATAGAAGGGTAAATATCTTTTTATCAACTATCTTTTGGCATTTTGATTTTTTATAGCCTTAATATTATATTAGCAGATCTTTTTCTTTTCTAATAAAGAAGAAGCAGTTATAAATGGCTATTTTGTATAAATCATAATATACTTTCTGAAATATTTTCTTTAAGAAGGACATAATATATGGATCTTGTGACCGGGTCTACCGGTTTTATAGGTAATGTGCTCTTAAGGGAACTCCTTGAAAGGGGCCGGGATGTAAAGGCTTTCCTGCGTCACACATCGGACATATCAATTCTCGAGGACCTTGACATAGAAAAGCTCACAGGAAATATCCTGGACCCTTCATCGCTGGACAGGGCATTTAAGGGCGTGGATACAGTTTATCACCTGGCGGCCAGGATAACTCTCCTGCCCTGGGAAGACAGCCTGATTAAGGAGTGTAATCTGGAAGGCACCAGGAATGTGCTTAAGGCCTGCCTCAGGAACGGGGTCCGGAAACTTATATATACCAGCACCATACATGCGCTTAAAGAGCCCCTGGAAGGGACCGTAATAGACGAGAAGATGCCTTTTGATCCCGCAAACCAGAGGGGTGAATATGACCGGTCAAAAGCCCTGTCAAGCATGGAGGTCATGGAAGCGGGAACAGACAGCCTCCATACAGTAGTAGTGTGCCCCACCGGGACCCTGGGTCCATTTGACTGGAGAGTCTCTTCTATAACCAGGATGTTTATCGATTACTACAACCGCAGCATGAATATCGGCATAGGGGGAGCATATGATTTCGTGGATGTAAGGGATGTGGCCCGGGGGCATATACTTGCCGCCCGGAAGGCGCCCTCCGGAGAAAACTACATACTATCAGGGGAAAGGATGACCCTTAGACAGATGTTTTCCATACTTGAAGAGGTCACGGGCGTTCCCGCCCCTTCTGTATATGTACCTATGGGTCTTGCCAGGACTATCAGCCGGATCACTCCTTTATATTACCGCCTTTCAAAAAGGCCTCCCATATTTACCAGCTATTCCCTCTCCACCCTCTGCAGCAATTCATTCATATCCCATGAAAAGGCCAGCCGGGAGCTGGGCTACAGGCCAGGGACAGTAAAACAGTCAGTAATTGATACTTTCACATGGCTAAAAGATGCAGGCCTGATAAGATAATCTGAGCTGCCTCACTTTACAAAAGGAATAAGGGCTTTTCGCTGTCCGGGATAATCAGGGAAATTTTCCCGGTACCATCTGTGGTTGGAAAAAGCTCTGGGCGCCAGGTTGGCAAATGTGAATACGGCAAAAGCAAGTCCCGGAAGCGACCAGGTAGCTATGGCCCAGCCCGTCCATTCCAGTATCTCGCCAAAATAATTGGGACTGGAAATATACCTGAAAAGACCCCTGCGGGGTATCCTGTACCCGTCCTCAGGGTTTTTCCTCAGTATCCTCAGCACATGGTCTGAATGCAGATTTATTATCATGCCCGATAGGAAGAATGCAGCCCCTGCCAGAAACCGGGGGTCATATAGCCAGCTTATATCATGGGCCGGAGCCAGCTGGAAAAGATACTTTCCATTGACATATCCGTTCATGGTATTGAACATAAGAGCGAATACTACAAGGACCGCCGGGAATTTTTTATCTCCCCCCTTCATCAGGAAGGGAAATATGAAAGTGCGGTGGAGATAATGGGAGGTCCACATGGCCAGAAAAACTATTGAGACTATATTATCTTTCCTGCTTCCTGCCATAAACATGAGTATTATTACCAGAAAAGCAGGAAACTCCATCACCAGCCATCCTATCCGGGCCTTTAATGTATAGCCCCAGCCCCTGCGGATATGCCTGCCATAGGGAGCGGAGATGACCTGGAGGGTAAAGAAGACGATGACAGCAAAGGCAAAGATGGCTGCCAGGAGTATCCAGTATAATGTGATATCATCCATAAGAAAAAACCAGATAAATAATGAGATTATATGTATATTGAGGTATTTTGTAAAACAAAACTGTTGTCATTTACTGTTTTTGTAGTAATATTTGGACAACTGCCTTTCCCGCCGGGAAGGCAGGCTGGTTTAGTTGAAAGTCTATCCGCTTGATCATGCGGCTATAAATAGATCTGAAGTATTGTCAGGTTTAGTATACTTACTATTGTTGTCCCCCCTCCAGTAGTAAGTATACTAATGTAAAGGGAGCGATAATGTCAGGGGTTTATCTAATACTGGGAGGCGCCAGGAGCGGGAAAAGCAGTTATGGCGAAAAGCTGGCAGCATCGCTTGCAGGCAGGACAGCATACCTGGCCACATCCAGGATAACCGATGAAGAGATGGAAAAGAGAGTGGAGCTGCACCGGAAGAGACGCCCGGAAGACTGGCTGACTATCGAACTGGCTGTTTCAAAACCAGACCGCCGGGAGATCGACCGCATATATTCCCTTCTCCAGGAAAACCGGATCCAGACACTGGTAGTTGATTGTGTCACCAATTTGCTTTTCAGGATCGTCCATGAATACAGGCTGGATGATATGGAGGTCATAGAAAACAGAATGGAGTCCGGCATAGAGCAGGAGGTCCATGATTTTTTCAACTATTTTATAAAAAAGCTTTCCTCCGGCAGCATGGATATTATAATTATATCTAATGAGCTGGGCATGGGAGTGGTGCCGGCATTTCCCCTGGGCAGGCTGTTCCGGGACCTTATGGGGGTAATCAACAGGGAACTTGCTTCGGTATCGGATAAAGTATACTTTTTCATTGCCGGCATAAAACAGGAGTTAAAATAAGAGACAGAAGGCCTGTATTGGGAAAAAGATTTATAAATGCGGTTAGTTTCCTGACCATAATAAAGACTCCGGAGGTTTTTTCCAGACAAGAAAAGGATATACCGGGTTCCATGGTATATTTCCCTCTGGTGGGCCTGATGATAGGCTTTTTCATGTGTCTGTCATTCTTTGTGCTGAACCTGTTTCTTCCCCTTTTCCTGGCTGTATTATTTACGGTGATATTTGAGATCATAATGACCGGCGGCGCCCATATCGACGGCCTGGCAGATATGTTTGACGGATTGTTTTCCGGAAAAAAAGACAGGGAAGAGATCCTTGCCATAATGAAAAAAAGCGATGTGGGCATGTTCGGTATCCTGTCTATTGTATTTATGGTGATACTGAAGCTGGCTCTGCTTTACTTCTTTGCCCTGTCCAGGTCTCCGGCAGCCATGCCGGGGCTGGAAGACCTGACCGGGTTTTATGTATTTCTGCTGTTTATGCCCGGATTCGGCAGGTGGAGCATGAATTATATGCTTACCGGCTATAAAAATGCCAGGGAGGGTCCGGGACTGGCAAAGGTATTTACCGGGGACAAAAACCGGTCCCGGTACTTCAATATATCCAGTGCCTATTTTTTCATACTTTACCTGCTTTTGGTCCTGGGAGGCAGCATCCTGAGGATCTACCTGCAGGAAGGGGCAGTATTCGGCTTATCTGCCTGTCCCATAGAATCATTCAGGATACATCTTTTTGCCGCAGTACTTTTGATACTGTCCTTTATGATAATGCTTATCATGGCCCAGGGCTGGTTCTTTACCAGGAGGACAAAAGGAGTGACCGGTGATATAGCCGGCGGGATCAGC
>CAYPXQ010000200.1:0-3790 GCA_964414685.1 uncultured Actinomycetota bacterium | reverse complement strand
ACTTACCGACTTGCAATAATAAACTTTTTTAATGGTTTTTGCAAGCAGCGGGGCTATGGAAAGTACCTTTATCTTTTCAGTATCATATTGTCCTTTTATAGGGATGGTATCAATTACTACCACCTCTTCCAGATCTGATTTTTCCAGGCGGGAAAGCGCGTCTCCTGAGAATATGGGATGGGTGGCCCCTATATATACTTTTATGGCCCCATGCCTTTTAAGCATGTCTACAGCATTTATAAGGGTGCCTCCGGTATCGATCATATCATCGAATATGATAGCTTCCCTGCCGTTTACATCGCCTACTATATGCTCCATCTCTGCCATATTGGGTGCCGGCCTTCTCTTGTCCATTATGGCCAGGGGCAGATGAAGCCTCTTGGCAAATATGGAAGCTCTTTTTACCCCGCCCACATCAGGACTTACCACCACACCGTCCTTTATTTTCTTTTCACCGAAGTATTTGGAAATTATGGGTATGGCTGTTACATGGTCCACCGGGACATCGAAGAATCCCTGTATGGTAGCAGTGTGAAGATCCACCAGGATGGCCCGGTCTATGCCGGCTACCATCAAAAGGTCTGCCAGCAGCCTGGCCGATATGGGCTCCCTTCCCTCTGACTTTTTATCCTGCCGGGCATAACCGTAATGAGGTATCACCGCATTTATGACTGCTGCAGAGGCGCGCTTCAGGGCATCTATCATCACCAGAAGCTCCATTATATGGTCATTTACCGGCCGGCTGCATGTCTGTATGAGGAATACGTCTGCCCCTCTGACACTTTCATTGAACTTTACATAGATCTCGCCGTCCTTGAAATGCGTCCTGGAGACATCGCCCATCTTGATATGAAGGTTGTCCGCTATTTTCTGTGCCAGCTCGGGGCAGGATGACCCCGAGAAGACCATCATCCTTTTATTCTTTGTCTCTTCCTTTACGCCAAGGTTGTGTTTCATTGTTTTTTCTCCTGCTTCCTTTTCCTGTATTTGGCTGCGCCTTTCCTTATATTTCTCTGCTTTGCCCTTTCTATGGCCATGTCATCGGCCTGGACATCACGGGTTATGACCGATCCTGCTGCCACTATGGCTCCCCTGCCTATGCGGACAGGGGCAATAAGCATGGTATCGGACCCTATGAATGCACCATCTTCTATTATGGTCCTGGATTTGGAGAAGCCGTTATAGTTGACTGTCACGCTGGAAGCCCCGATATTGACCCCGCTTCCTATTTCAGTATCACCCACATATGAAAGATGGGGGACCTTGCTGCCCCTACCTACCGAAGATTTCTTTACCTCGCAGAATGCCCCGATCTTGACTCCAGACCCGGTGGCCGTATCAGGCCTTATATAGCTGTAGGGTCCTATATTATTATCAGGACCTATATCCGCACCCAGCATTACCGAGTGGAGCACCCGGGTACCGCTGCCAATGCGGCATCCATCGATCCGGGAAAAGGCCCCTATCACTGCATTTTTGCCTATGAAGGTCTCGCCGCTTAAAAAGCATGAGGGCTCTATGACGGCATCAGGTTCTATTACAACCGTATCCTCTATGTATACCGAGGCGGGATTCCTTATGGTCACCCCGTTTTCCATATGCCCCCTGTTTATCCTCTGCTGCAGTGTTTCCTCAGCTGCTGCCAGCTGGACCCTGTCATTTATTCCTCCTGCCTCTGAGCTGTCGCCGGCGGTATATGCCTCTACTTTTCCCCCTTTTTCAATAAACATCTCCACTATATCGGTAAGGTAGTGTTCTCCCTGTGAATTCCTTCTGCCTATTTTCCCAATATTATTTACCAGCATCTGTTTTTTAAAACAGTATATGGAGGAATTTACCTCATCTATCTGCTTCTGAATGGAAGTTGCATCCTTTTCCTCGACTATCCGCACTATCTTTCCCCGGTCATCCTTCACTATCCTGCCGTATCCGTATGGATCGTCTGCAATATAGGTAAGTATGGATGCGGAAAGGTCTTTTTTATGCCTCAGCCCTGCAAGCAGATCAAGGGTTGGTGCAGTTATGAGGGGGCAGTCCCCGCTGAGCACCAGGATATTTCCTCCCATATCATCAAAATGGCTTTCTGCCATCATGACCGCATGGGCAGTCCCCGACTGTTTATCCTGGTCTACGGTTAAAACTCCTGGAAAGCTGTCTTTTAAATACTTTCGCACTTCTTCCTTTTTATGGCCTATGACAGCGAAGATATTTTTAGGACCCAGCATCTGCACCTGTTTCAGTATATGATATATCATGGGCTTTCCGCATAAATGGTGCAGCGCTTTGGGAGTCTCCGACCTCATCCTCTTGCCCTTTCCGGCAGCCAGGATGATCACACTTAAATCCTTTGAAAAATCCATAAGATCCGGTCTCAAATCAGGTCAATATTTTATATAGCATACAGGTTGATTTTAACATAAATGTTTTTTTAACCTAAGTAAAAATATGGGTCACTCTGCAAACCTGCCCCCGGTTATCTCTTTGGAAATAACACGGTACCCGGGCCCGAAATATACAGTTATATATATAAGGTTATTGCAGCCATTTCCCAGGATCTCTTTTCTGAGGAAATACTCAGCCCCTGAAGGAGCGTCTTCGCCTTCGTATACCCGGGATATGTCACTTGTCTTGGAAGCCCTTACCGTGATCTCTTCACCGCACTTATCGCATATTATATTGAATGTCACAAATTTGGAGCCGCTGTCCTCGGGCATGGTAAACAATCTCTTTAAGCCGTCAAGTAATCCACCCATATCTTCTCCCTGTCCGGTTACAAACATCTTTAATATCTTTAGATATAACGGTCTGATTTTAATTATCCTGTTTTTTTGTAATATATCAACTATCTTTTACTTACATCTTCCATATTAATCATTATAATGTAAAGTGTTGATGCTTGTAAAAAAGACTATTATGATGATATGCAGGGCAGCAGGGACAGAATAGGACAGGTGCTTTATCTTTTAAAGTATGCAGCCGTATCCAGGATTAAGAAGAGCGCCCGCAGGCCGCTTATGTGCGCTTACAAGGTCACTGCTGACTGCAGCCTAAATTGCCTGCACTGCCCCTTTGTGACCGTAGATGGCAAAAGGAAAGATCCTCTGGATTACAGTTCCGCGCTGGCAGTGCTGGACAGGCTTTACCTGGACGGGGTGAGGATACTGGTGTTCGAAGGAGGAGAACCCCTCCTGTGGAAGGATCCTGCTTCCGGAAAGGACCTGTCCCATCTAATAGAAAGTGCAAAGGAAAGATTCTTCTTTACCTGCATAACTACCAACGGCACTATCCCCCTTGGCGGTTTTGATCCTGATATCGTGTTTATAAGCGTGGACGGCCTGAAAGAGACCCATGACAGTATCCGGGGGAAATGTTTTGACAAAGTGATGTCAAATATTGAGAAATACAGCCACCGGAAAAAGATCATCATAAACACCTGCATCAGCAGGCTGAACTTCATGGAGATACCTGAACTGGTAAAATACCTGGAAGGCCGGGTATACGGGATGACTTTCCAGTTTTTTTATCCTTACAGCCAGGTGGAAAACCTTTCCCTCAGCATGGTCCAGAAAAAACAGGTACTGGGGGAGCTTGCCGGTCTCAAGAAGAAGGGATACAGCCTCCTGGATTCCTACAGCTGCCTTAAGAAGATGGAAGATAACAGCTGGAGATGCAGGGATTTTTTGATCTCCAGCGTCGAGCCTGACGGGAGCATGAACCATGGATGCTACCTTAAGAACAGGACCGAAGACATATCCTGCGAACGGTGCGGGTTTACCGCCCATTGCGAGAT
>CAYPXQ010000199.1:0-3698 GCA_964414685.1 uncultured Actinomycetota bacterium | reverse complement strand
GGGCTACGGGAATCGAACCCGCCTCTTGAGCTTGGGAAGCTCATATACTACCAATGTACTAAGCCCGCTTTTTTACAAAAACTTTAAAGACAATTTATAGTTTTTACAGGATAAGTCAAGGAAAATCAAGCCTTAATCCCCTGAATCCTCCAGTGTATGCACCTCTTTGGTTTCTTCTTCCCGGGCTTCTTCGAAATCCTCTTCCGGCTCCGGGGTACCTGCTGGTTCCGGCCTGGCTGCGCCGGCTTCCTCTTTTTTAGCTGCCTGTTTTTTTGCCGGGGTCAGCCCCACAATAGTAAGATTGTTCTTTAAGACCTTTATACCCAGTTTCTCCGATGCTATCTCGGCAGCCTGCTTTACTATTTCCTGCATCTTGGCCGGTATGTCCTGCTCTTCATCCAGCCTGGCCATCATATTTATTATGATACCGCCTGACTTTGGAACTACTTTTACTTTTACGCTTTCAAGACCTTCCAGCTTCTCCACCGAAGACTTTATCTGGCCGGCTATGGTCTCCAGGGTGATCATGGCAAAGCCGGTCTTAGAACTTGATATGCTGGCTGCCTTTACACGCTTCCTGTAGAACTCCAGCACCAGAAGGAATATGCATATAATAAAGATAAACAGCAGCGCCAGAGTCACTATATAGGGATTGGCTTCATCCACAGGTTCAAATATGCTCCTGGCTGCATCTGTCCAGCTTATAAACCCGGCAAATGCATTCACTATGCCTGCGATGCAGAATACTGCCAGGCATATAAGCAGTATGATCATTATTATCTTGTTGAATATATTCATGATATTTCCTCCTGATATCTTTTTATAAATACCTTCAAGGATTATAATATCACATTAAATAGTTCAATCAATAGAATGTATTTTATTGATATGATAAAACCATAGCCTGATTTTTTAGTCTTTAATAGAAACAATTATCCCCCGGGAGGATCTTTGAAGACCATAGTATTTATAAACCCGTCCTCAGCCAGCGGCAGGGCCCTGGAAGCCAGGGAAAAGATCGAATCCTGCCTTTCCGGTTCCGGCCTGGAATACAGGCTTCACATTACCAGAAGCCTTGAAGATATGAAGGAGACCATAAGGGATTATCTGCCCACAGACTATACAAATTTTGTGTCAGCAGGCGGTGATGGTACTGCCCATTACCTGGTAAACGAACTGGCAGATACCGGCAAGACTGCGGGGATCATTCCCATGGGGTCGGGAAATGACATTGCCCTTAACCTGGGTATCCCCCTGGATGTAGAGGGCAGCTGCAGAGTAATAGCTGCCGGCAGGTCAAAAAGACTGGACCTGGGCGTAATAAATGATAAATATTATTATCTTTGCATTGCCGGCTCCGGCTTTGACTCAGAGGTAAATGACCTGGCCAACAATACCAGGTTCCCGATAAAAGGCCCTTCCAAATACACCTATTCCGTATATAAGACACTGCTTACTTTCAGGTCCAAAAAGTTCACTTTTTCCTATGACTGGCAGGTAAGGGAAATGGAGGGGATGATGGTTGCTGCAGCCAATATGCCCAGCTATGGCGGAGGCATGAAGATTGCGCCCCAGGCAAGTCCGGAGAGCGGGTTATTTGATATATGCATAATAAAGAGGATGAGTAAGCTTCATTTCATACAGGTATTCCCAAAGGTATATGAGGGCAGGCATACCGGTGACCCCAAGGTGGAGATATTCAGGACAGACAGGCTTACCCTGGATAGTGAATATAATTTCAGCGTATTCGCCGACGGCGAATATATCTGCAGGCTTCCGGCAACATTTAAGATGGCTCCGGGGAAGATAAGGTTTCTGGTGCCGTAGAACTCATCATCACTGAGATCATTGATCCCATAGGATTTCGTGATATACCCGGTTATACGCTGTTAATACATATGGATGTGCCAGTAATCAACTCTTATTTTACTGCCTTTTCCTTCAGGTCTTTTAGCTTTTCTTTTCCTTTATCAGCAAGGTCTTTTCCTTCTTCAATAGTCTGGGAGACTCTTTCCTTTTGCTTTCCCAGAAAATCCTTGCCTTCTTTCATCATATCTTCTGCAGTTTCTTTGCCTTTTTCATAGATCTCTCTGCCTTTTTCTGAGATCTCTTCCCTGGTCTCCCTGCCGGACCGGGGCGCAATAAATATTCCGGTCAATACGCCAGCTGCAAAGCCTGTGAAAGCCGCAGTGATAAGACCTGTTACATTTTTCATCATCCTTAGCTCTTCTTTGTGCCTGTTCATCATCACTCCTAATAAAATGTTTTATATAAAACGTATTATATATAATTTTTAACACAAAATCAAATAAAGCTGTCAGATTTCCTGAACTTAAGAGGATCATTAGCCGCCTATACCCGGGTCCGGCATCCCTTAAAAAATCTTTTTATATATTTAGCATGGTTTTAAAGATAATGCATGTAGTTCTAATTATACCTGACCCAGGCTCCGTCTCTTACTATAAAAACTGTGGATGGAGGTTCGACCCTGTTGCCATTGGAGTCAAACTCTATTTTCCCAGTAAGGCCCTCATGTGAAGTGGCCCTTAGTTCCTGCATGAAATCCTGCGGGAGTATGGAATTGGAGCGCTTCATGGCCTCTATGGATAGAATGAGCGAATCATATACATATGCAGAATACTCCCCCGGCCCGTCTATGGAAAGATCCATCTCATCCTTAAGATCCTCAAGGAGCGAATTATATGAATGCCAGAAATCTATAGCCCTCTGGTCGGTGGTATACATGGCTATGGAAGGAGGTTCAGGGATTATCGCCATAAGCCCGTCGATATTGACTCCCGTAGTAAGGTCGAATATCCTTTCATCCATACCAGGGGCTTCAGTCATAAATACCGGATCGATACCAGTATCGGCTACCTCTTTTATTATAAGGGCAAGTTCATCATAGTCCAGGGCGGCAAATATATAATCCGGTTCATCTATGAGTATATTTTCTGCCAGGACCGAAAGATCGTCTTCACCGAATTTTATGGAATAGGGCTGGGAGATTACCTTGCCCTCCAGGGAAAGAAGCTCCTTCAGGTAATTGACAAGCCCTGTGAAATATTCCTCCTGATTGTCTATGAGTATGAGCTTTCCCTCCCCTGACTGCTGCAGTATGAAGTCTGCCATATTTTCTATTTTCTGACGATTATTTATTATCACCCTGAAGAAATTATCACCTTCCAGGGCAGTCTCCGATTTCTGGGCAAATGGTGATATCAGAGGTATATTATATTCCTCGTATACAGGAATGGAGACCCTGGTGGTGCCGTCGAATGTAGAGCCGATGACCAGTACTGTCCCCTGGTCCACCAGTTCACGGGCCACCAGGAACGCTTTTTCCGGATTGCCTTCGTCATCGGCGGTCACAAGCTCTATGGTATAATCAAAACCCCCGATCCTTACCGGCGACAGCTGGGAGACTGCCAGTTTGAGGCTTACCAGCTGATCTTCACCAAATGCCCTGTAAGCTCCGGAAAGTACTGCCTGGTTCCCGATCTTTATTATCCTTTCCCTGCTGTCGCAGGATATCATATTAAGGGCCAGGGCTGCTGTTATCATTATCGCTGGAAATATGAAAAAAAATTTGATCTTATTCCTGGAAATACGGTACATCTCTACTCTCCAGTATGTTCGGACTAATTATAAAACAAAAAGATTATATCAAAAAAAGTTCAATTAATAATGATTTTTCC
>CAYPXQ010000198.1:0-15027 GCA_964414685.1 uncultured Actinomycetota bacterium | reverse complement strand
CCCGGCAGCATCTACCCTTGCCAGGAGCTGGTCCGGCCCCGGTTCCGGGACCGGGATCTCCCTCAGGCCGATATTCTCAAAGCCTGTCCCGTAAAGCACAATGGCTTTCATGGACGCAGGGATCTTTGCCATATATTCAGGATCCGTGTATTTTTCCAGCTTGTTCATCTTTACCGCCGCCTTTTTATTATTATTTTTATGTGTCTTTTTTTATCTGTCCTTCTATCATCTCCGAAAATAAAGCGCACTTTTCAAATATTTTCCGGTGTTTCTGGGGATCGAAGCCGCATATATTGACAAGTATATAGTCAATGCCTTTTTTAAAGTACTCCTCTACAAAAATGATATCGCGGTCAAACATGTCTCCGTTTTCGTCGGTGGCCCTGAAATAAAAGCCGCATACTGCAGCATAAAGTATCCTGTCTATCTCCATATCTTGCTTAAGCCCCAGATTTACTGCCCCTATCAGCCTGTCCTCGGGGCCCAGCTTCCTTATAAGGTCCCTGCCTATCCTGTATATGGTATCACCCAGGGCCTTATTGCCCATCCTGCTGATGAGGCTGTCTACGTGCCGGGCCAGGTCTTCCCGGGTAAAATCACCGGGATACTCTTTTAACAGTATGGCCGCAGACTGCATCATGGTCTCCCTGGTGCTGCGGTAGAGCCCTTCCACTGCCAGGGCCTCCCATACATATACAAATCCGGGATCATGCAGATATCCCATATATGCTATAGCGGCATGGCCCAGGTTGTGTATATAGAGTTTCCTGTCTACCCATGCTTTCATATTTTCCTTGGGGGAAAGACCTTCTACGTCAGGAATGGGGTTCTTGAAAGCTTTTTTATCCAGGATCAGGTTATTATATGGTTCGGCAAATATGCGCAGGATGTCTTTTTCGGCCTCTTCCCGCGTCATTATGGGGACCATCTTGCCTATACTGGTCTCTACCAGCCCCACAAGCCTTTCAAGCGGATAATCATTGCCCAGCTCTTTTTCCAGTTCCCGGTGAAAATATTCTGCGGCATTACGCATATTGACTGCTATTATTATGTCCAGGGGAAGATGGGGATCATGTTCATAACGCATTTTAAGCCCCCTGGCGATAAGGGGTATTATATGGGGCAGGGCATTATTGTCTACACATGAGGCAAGGATATCTGCGGTGCTTATCTCCCGGACCGCTTTTTCGCTTTCTGAGGCCAGTATTCCCCGGACATTGGAGACCTTTATCAGGTCTTGCTTTTCACCCTTTATTACTACATCATAGGAGCGTTTCTCATTAAGGGCTTCAATTACAGGCCGGGCCACGTCTACAAATACCACCTCATAACCGGAGCGGGCAAACAACTGTCCTATAAACGACCTTCCTATTTTTCCGGCCCCGAATATGACCATTTTTTTCATACTGACGGCCTCCTTTTTGGATGTTATTGCTTAAATCCTTCCATTACCGCCTTTACCAGTTTATCCGCGTCGGGAAGGAAAAGCTTCTCCAGGTTGGCAGCCGATGGCGGTATACCGTTGGGCGCCCCCAGCCTTCTGACCGGCGCATCCAGCCAGTCAAAGCACTCTTCCTGTATGGAGGCAATGACTTCTGCCATGAAACCTGACTGCTCCACTTCCTGTGCAGTCACTATAGCTTTTGACGTCTTTTTTACCGAGGACGATACTGTCTCCATATCCAGGGGGATAAGGGTCCTTAAGTCTACTACTTCTGCGCTTATTCCCTCACCTGCCAGTATCTCTGCCGCCTTAAGCGACTCAGGCAGCATATAAGACCAGCAGATTATGCTGATATCGGTCCCCTCCCTGGCAATATTTGCCTTGCCTATGGGCACCAGGCATTCATCAGGACCCACTTCTCCCAGGCTGTTGTAGATAAGCTGCTGCTCAAAGAATATAACCGGATTATCATCCCTTATGGCTGACTTTAAGAGTCCCTTGAAGTCTCGGGGCGTACCCGGGGCTACTACCTTAAGGCCCGGTATATGGGTCACCAGGGCTTCCAGGGACTGGGAGTGCTGTCCCGCATATCCCCTTCCCCCGCCTATGGTGGTCCTTAGCACCATGGGCACAGATATCTGCCCTCCCGACATATAGGACCATTTGGCTGCCTGGTTTCCTATCTGCCCCAGAGCCTGCATGATAAAGTCATTATACATTATCTCCACAATGGGCTTTAGGCCCGTCATGGCCATGCCCACGGCTGCCCCCACCATGCCTGCTTCCGATATGGACATATTAAATACCCTGTCTCTTCCGAATACGGCCAGAAGGTCGTTTGTCACCCCGAAGGCTCCCCCGTAGTCGGCTATGTCTTCGCCGAATATTATCACCCTTTTGTCTCTTGCCATCTCCTCCATTATGGCTTCCCTTACGGCAATGCGGGCATTGATGCGGCCGCTGTCGTCTCTTTTGTATTGGGGAAGCGGCGATAAAGTTTTGGGACCGGCATATTTTTCCGGCACCTCCTCCTGGTCTTTTTCTGAAAAGAGGTGGGTAAGGATGGTCGAATCCTCCGGAGGGGCGGCATCTGCGGCATAGACGGCCATAGCGGCATTTCTATCCTCTACCTTTTTAGCCAGCTCTTCCAGCTCTTTTTGGGTGATCCTGCCTTCTGGGAAATCTGCTTTTTTTAGCTTTTCTTCAAAGGCGGCTATGGCATCGTTTTTCCTCCACTGGTTTAGTTCTTCCCTGTCCCGGTAGGTAAGGGGGTCTGACAGGCTGTGGCCTTTATATCTGTAGGTCATAAACTCTAAAAGGACAGGGCCGCCTCCCTTTTTGATTATCTTCTTTGCCCTGGATACGGCATCGGCCGCCGCCAGCACATCCATGCCGTCTACCACCTCTGCATGCATTAGACCGGTCTCAAAGCCGGCAGCCCGCCTGGCCAGGTAGTCCACCCCGGTTATCTCTCCCAGCGACTGGCCTGACATGGCATACTGGTTATTTACTATGCCGAATATTATGGGTACGCCTTTTTTGGAGCTCATAAGCCCGTTTGTAAACTGGGCCATAGAGGCGATATTAAGGGACTCCAGCACCACTCCGTTGGAATAGGAGCCGTCTCCTGCCAGGCACAGTATCAGGCTGTCTTCCTGTTTGTATCTTTCCGATATGGCAGCGCCTGCGGCTATGGGGACATGGCCTCCCACTATGGCATTTGCCCCCAGGTGCCCCAGCTCGAAGTCTGCTATGTGCATGCCTCCGCCTACGCCCCGGCAGTATCCGTGGGCTTTTCCGAAAAGCTCGGCTATCATGCGGTATACATGCACCTTTAAAGCCTTTTCCTCCATAAGCTCCCTGGGGTCGTCTTCTGAGAGATCTTCTCCAATGGCAGAAAGGTATTTTTTCCTTGAAGACAGGAGGCTTTTAAGCTGGCTGTCAGAGGCGAGCTTTATATAGGAAAAACCCCTGGCCATGGCGTCGCCGTGGCCCCGGTGGGAACTGGTTATATAGTCGCCTATTCCCAGGGCAGATACAGCCCCGGCTGCGGTGGCCTCCTGGCCTATGGAGAGATGGGTGGGGCCGGTATAGTCAAAATCTGCCAGGGGTTTGTACAGTCCCGCCTTTATGCGCACCAGCATGTCTTCCAGGGCCCTTATGGAGTGCATCTCTTCTAAAAGGTCAAGGGCGGCTTTTCTGGTAAGCCCCGCCTTTATCTCGTCGCCTATGGACTTCTGGTAGCTGAAGGCGGGGATGGTCTTAAAGTCTATCTTTTTTTGCTTGCAGGAAAATGTGCATTTTATCTGCTTTACCATGGATCTCCTTTATTATGGTTTACCAACAAATCGTCGTCTTTGCTTTTTGATGTAAGAATATCATTTATACCATTATATCTTCAATATTAAGCCATAAATAATCAATATTTGTACTTATTTAGCCTTTTTTGCCTGTTGTTGGTTATAATATACTTCTTTTATAAAAATTGGTCAAAAAATACTATTGCAGGCGCATCTTTTTTGTTTTTGCTGCCCCGGCTATTTGTCCATGCTGCCCTGTTTTAAGTCCTCCAGGCTGTCCCTGTACACATTAAAGTCCTCTTCCGAGAATAAGACCATCCTTACCAGCTTTATTTCCCGGCTCTGCTTTAGGAATGAAATAATGGTCTCCAGGGCTATCCTGGATGCCTCCTTTACCGGATATCCGAATATTCCCGTACTTATTGAAGGAAAAGAGATGCTCTCGATCCCCTTCTTTGCAGCCAGGTCCAGACTGTTATAATAGCAGTTTTTAAGGTCTGTGCTGTGGCTCCGGCTGCCGCTGTAGACAGGGCCGACGGTGTGTATGACAAATCCTGCCTTAAGGCCATGCCCTCCGGTCAGCCTGGCTTCTCCTGTCCCGCAGCCCCCTAAAGTCTTTGCCTCCTGCCACAGGCCTGGTCCGGCAGCACTGTGTATAGCCCCCGATACTCCTCCCCCGGGGGAAAGCTTCTTATTGGCGGCATTGACTATGGCCCCGGTATGTTCACGGGTTATATCTCCCCTGGAAAGCTCGAGCACCGAGTCATTTATGATGAGTTTTGTGGTCATAGCATCACCATTTTTCAAATCCCAGTGTTTGCATCATTTCCTCTACCCGCCGGCAGCCCCCTTTTCCATTCCCGGCATAAAAAAGATGGCCTCTGCAGCTGCAGTCAGTTGAGCCGAAACCGGGTATGGAGGGGACGATCTCCTGTAATTGTCCGGCTTTTTGGCATTCCAGCCTTTCGGTGCTATTTATTATATATGCTCCGGCTGCACTAAAATCCCTATTAGATGTAAGGTAGTCGATATGCCAGAAGATCTTTTTTTTCCTGCTCTTGTGCCTCTGGATCCTCCTGTCCAGGCTTCCCTGGCCCGAACCTATATACAGGTAATGACCCGGTTCAAATCCGACCATCCCCAGTTTTCCCACCCTGGTCTCTGTCCTGCTGCTGCAGCAGATATGCATGCAGTATGTTCCTTTTTTACAGGAAGACATCTATATCCCTTTTCTTTGTCCGGCTGCCTTTTCCAGCACTATTTCGGCACAATACGAGGACCTTACAAAGGGACCGGCCTCTACCGCTAAAAACCCCAGTGCCTTTGCCTCTTCTGCAATAAGATCAAATTCCCGGGGGGAATAATATTTTGAGACTTCGATATTTGAAGGTGAAGGCCGCAGGTATTGTCCTATGGTTATTATATCTACCCTGTTTTCCCTGAGGTCTCCCAGAAGTTCCATTATCTGTCCGGTGTTTTCACCCACACCCAGCATAAACCCTGATTTGGTGTAAATGTCCGGCCTGGCTTTTTTTGCCCTTGCCAGCAGTCTTAGCGATTGGTCATAATCTGCCTGCGGCCTTGCCTTTGGGTAATTGTCCCTCACTGTCTCCACATTATGGTTAAGTACATCCAGGTCTCCCGAAAGCAGCATTTGCAGGCTGTCGCGGTCCCCGCCAAGATCCGGTATAAGGCATTCCACTTTTATTTCCCGGACAAGTTTTTTTATGGCAGTCACTACAGCCAGGAAATGGGATGCTCCCCCGTCATCAAGGTCATCTCTTGTAACAGATGTTATAACAGCATAGTGAAGGCCCATCTCTTTTATAGCCCCGGCTATCCTTGCCGGCTCTTCCCTGTCCGGAGGGCCGGGCCTGCCGCTTTCCACCCCGCAGAAGCCGCAGTTTCTGGTGCAGATATCACCCAGGAGCATAAATGTGGAAGTCTTTCTGCTGAAGCATTCATATATATTGGGGCATTTTGCGCTCTGGCATACAGTATGGAGACGCGAAGCATCGATGAGCCTTTTTACTTTGGAAATATTGGCATTGTCCAGTTTGATCTTTTTTTTCAGCCATGCAGGCTTCTTATCCAATGATCCTTCCAACTATCCTTTCCAGGTCTGCCAGGGTGAAAAACTCAATATCTATTCTCCCCTTCTTCTTCCCCATCTTTATGCTGACCGGCGAATCAAGATACCGGCAAAGCTGTTCCGATATCTTCGGGATCTTGCTGAACTGCACTGTCTTTGCGGTAGCGGAGAGGCTGCCGCCTTTTTTCTTTTCCGCCAGTTTCTCGACCTCCCTGACGCTCAGGCCCCTCTCGGCAGCCATCCTGGCTATCTTTATCTGTTCCTCCATCCCCTCAACACCCAGCACAGCCCTGGCATGCCCCTCGGCTATAAGGTTTTCGTCTAACATCTTCTGCACCTCAAGGGGAAGCGTCAGAAGCCTCATGGTATTGGTTATGGCCGTCCTGGATTTTCCTATCCTTTTGGACATCTGCTGATGGGTTATATTGAATTCGTCGATAAGCTGCTTATAGCAGTATGCCTGCTCCATGGGGCTGAGGTTGTCCCGGTGTATATTTTCTATGAGAGCCATCTCCAGGGAAGAGGTGTCGTCGACATCTTCCACCACCAGGGCCGGTATTGTATCCTGTCTGTTTTTCTGGGTAGCCCTGAACCTTCTTTCCCCGGCTATTATCTCATATTTTTCTTCGCCCGCCTGTTTCCTGACGATTATAGGCTGGAGGACACCGAATTCCTTTATTGATTCTGCCAGCTCGTCCAGTGTTTCGTCCTTAAACCTTGACCGCGGCTGGTTTTTGTTGGGGACTATCTTTTCCAGGGCCAGGTCTGTAACGCTCCCCCTGGATGAGGATTCAGGTTCAGCATTATTCTTTTCCGGACCCGGTATCAATGCCCCCAGACCCCTTCCCAGTCCTCTCCTACTCATTATTTATCACTTCCTTTGTAAACTCTTTATATGCTTCAGCTCCTCTGCAGCCGGGGTCATAATCAAGTATGGGCTTTCCGTAGCTGGGAGCTTCGCTCAGCCTTATATTCCTGGGTATGGTGGTATTATATACTTTTTCCTTGAAGTGGCTTTTTACTTCATCCACCACCTGGTCCCCCAGCCTGGTCCTGGAGTCATACATGGTCATGATGGCTCCGCTGATCCTGAGGTCCTCGTTAAGGTTTTTCCTGACCAGTTCTATGGTATTTAAAAGCTGCCCCAGCCCTTCAAGGGCATAGTATTCACATTGTATGGGGATGATGACTTCCCTGGCGGCACTTAATGCATTTATAGTAAGAAGGCCCAGTGCCGGAGGGCAGTCGATTATTATATATTCATATTCTTCCTCTATTTTTTTTACCGCTTCTGAGAGAAGGTATTCCCTCCTGAGGCTGGATACCATCTCTACTTCTGCGCCAGCCAGCTGTATTGACGAGGGCAAAAGATAAAGGCCGTCATAGGAGGTCTTTACTATGGCTTCATGGGGATCGAGATTGTTTATAAGGATATCATAGGTGGAGTTTTGGGCATCCCCGGCGCTTATACCCATCCCGCTGGAAGAATTGCTCTGTGGATCCAGGTCTATCAGAAGGGTCCTGTGTCCGAAAAAGCTTAGATAGGCGGACATGTTTACCGCGGTGGTGCTTTTGCCCACTCCGCCCTTCTGGTTTGTTATTGCTATTACTCTGCCCGTTTTCCTGCCTCCGTCTTCTTCCTTCTTATGAAAGATCTTCTCCATAATACTCATGCTGATCATCCTGGCTTTATGTATATATATATTTACATAAATATACAAATTATTATTGCAGCTGCCTCTTTTTGATCTGGGAAAATCTCCTGGGGAACTCCCCCGGTGTATTTTTTTCCTTATCTATGACCAGCAGCGCCCTGTATTCATCCAGTCCCGGTACTTCCGTTTCAACCAGCTCTCCCATCCTTCCCCCCAGTGCATCTAAGGCTCTGCCCATGGTCTTGATCTCGCTAAAAACTTTCCTGCTCTTATAAAATACAATTTTACCATTTATGCTGCAAAATGGAATGGAAATCTCCAGAAGAATATTAAATCTTGTTACGGCCCTGGCAGTGACTACCTGGAATCTCTGCCTCCATCTTGTTTCCCGGGCCAGCTCTTCCGCTCTTCCTCTTACCACGGTCAGGTTATCCATGGAAAGCGATTTCTTCACCTCTTCCAGGAAGACTGATTTCTTCATGGATTTTTCCAGCAGGAATATTGCAGCCTTTTTAAGCATTATAGCCAGGGGTATTCCCGGAAGCCCGCCGCCGCTTCCTATATCCAGTATGCTGGTGCCTCTCATGTCCCAGTCCTCCCCTGCCCTGCAGGACAGGGGTGCCAGGCTGTCAAGTATATGTCTGCGGATGATGCCGGTGGCGTCTGTCTGGCCGATAAGGTTTAGATATTTGTTTTTTTCCGCCAGGAGGTCTCTGTACAGTATAAGGCTTTTTAGCTGATCCCGGTCATATCTTATCCCCATCTGCAGCAGGGAATTTTCTAACAGGCTCTTATCATCCATTCCGCTTCCTTTCACAGGACTTTTGTTTTATGACCATCATGAGTACACCTATATCTGATGGAGAGACTCCGGCGATCCTTGAAGCCTGTCCCATGGTATTGGGTCTTATTGTCCCCAGCTTCTCCCTTGCCTCATAGGTCAGGCTGTTTATGGAATAATAATCAAGCCATTCCGGTATTACATATTTTTCCAGCCCTGATAGCTTCTTTACCTCTGCCAGCTGCCGGTTGATATAGCCTTCATATTTTACCCTTGTCTCGGCCTGCTCCAGGACTTCACTGTCCCTTATTTCTGTGCTGCCTGTAAAAGCTTCAAGCAGGCATCCAATGGATGTCTCCGGGCGCTTTAGCAGCCGGTACAGGTTGGTCGGGGTATCTATGGCAGCCGTGTTCATCTCCCTGAGCAGATCATTGACTTCTGCAGAGGGAAGTATCTTTCTGGTTTTCAAGAGCTGTATTATCTTTTCGGCATCAGAATTTTTTTGCTGCACCTTCCGGTTTTCATCATCACTTATAAGGCCTATTCTCCTGCCGGCGGAAGACAGCCTTATGTCGGCATTATCAGACCTGAGTATGAGCCTGTATTCTGCCCTTGAGGTATACATCCTGTATGGTTCTATCAGCCTCTTGGTAAGCAGATCGTCTATCAGGACACCGATATAGCTATTGTCCCTGGTAAGGATAAGGGGTTTTCTTTTCATTGTCTTAAGGGCTGCATTTACTCCGGCTACGAAGCCCTGGGCGGCTGCTTCCTCATATCCTGAGGTGCCTATTACCTGCCCGGCAAGGTAGAGACCCTCTACCAGCTTTGATTCCAGTGTATAGTTCAGCTGTTCCGGAAGGATATAATCATATTCCACCGCATAGCCCGGCCTAATTATTCTGGCATTTTCCAGGCCTTCCACAGTATTTATTATCTGCTGCTGGATCTCAGTCGGCATGCTGGTGGTAAGCCCCTGAAGGTATGCTTCATTGGTATATTCTCCTTCAGGTTCGATGAATACAGGATGCCTTGCCTTTTCCGGGAAATTTATTACTTTCCTGTCTATTGACGGACAATGCCTGGGGCCATGGGTATCCACCATCCCGCTTTTAATGGGGGAATGATGGATGTTTTCAGCAATGATCCGGTGGGTCCTTTCATTGGTATAGGTGAGGTAGCATGGAATGTTTTTTTGATTGATCCCGCTGTCCCAGAAAGAAAAACTGATCCTGCCCCTGTCACCTTCCTGTACCCTGGCAGCAGAAAGGTCTATGGTCCTTTTATCTACCCTGGGAGGGGTAGCGGTCTGGAACCTGTCGATCTTGAATCCCAGTTTTTTAAGGCTTTCCGAAAGCTGCATCGATGGATACTCTCCCATTCTTCCTGCCCGGTAATCTTTGGCGCCGATTATTATTCTCCCCTTAAGGAATGTGCCCGCGGTTATTATTACCGACCCGGCATAGAAACGGGGTCCGCTCTCCAGGGAAACACCCTCGGTTTTTCCGTCTTCTATTAATATTTCTGCTGCCGTTCCCTGCCTCAGATGCAGCCCCGGGGTCTCTTCCAGGACCCTTTTCATCTCTATCTCATATTCTTTTTTATCTATCTGGGCCCTCAGGGCCTGGACTGCAGGCCCTTTGCTGCTGTTTAAGGTCTTTATCTGCAGCTTTGTCCTGTCAGCGGTTTTTGCCATCTGTCCCCCCATTGCATCAAGCTCCCTTACCAGCTGGCTTTTGCCCACGCCGCCGATAGCAGGATTACAGGGCATAAGCGCTATCTTGTCCGGGTTTATGGTCAGAAGCAATGTGCTCATGCCCATGCGGGAGCCGGCCAGCGCTGCTTCACAGCCTGCATGCCCCGCACCTATCACGATTATGTCAAATCTGTCCTGTTTGATTGTCTTTTCCTTTCTGTGTTTCACGTGAAACATGGGTGTTGGACATAATTTTTCTCAGCAGTACCTCTTCATTAATTCTTCCGGCAGCAGGATTTTTTTTCCTGCTGCCGCTCTTGAAGCATTTATTCCTGCCAGGAGGCCCTGCCTGAGCGAATCTTCATATGAGTCTATCCCGGTAACCCTTCCGGCAAAAAATAATCCTTTTATACCGTAAGCATCTATTCCCTCGTCTATTCCGGAATATTCCAGGCAGGCATATTCTATCCTGTATCCCGGCCTGGCCAGATAAACATTTTCCAGCCCCTCTATCCGGCAAAGCATTTTTAATTGCTTCTCTTCATGCAGGTCATTCTCAAATCCCCATACATACATCTCTCCGGTCTCTCTTCCTTCGGGCACCAGCCATAATCTTCTTTTATCTATGCCTGTATCAACTGCGTGGAATAATTTTACCTCTCCGCTGCCTGCCGGCTTTATGTTTCCTGACTTCTCATTAACAGCGCTGCCGTATATCCTGGGAGCAGCTTTATTAACTGCTCGTCTGAACCTTATGCCTTTTTCTAACATATTTTTATATAGCCTTGATGAATGTATCTCTCCCGGTCTTCCTGCATAAGTGACATTTCCCCCCCACGAGATCCTTGCGTCCAGGGATGTTCCGGGACATAAAACCAGGGAAGAGGCATATATTTTCAGCCTGTCGCTGGTAAACATGATGAGCCTGTCTTTTTCCGGCTGTATGTCTGTTGCCAGGCCCTGCCTGGTGTGCAGATTTTCCTGGCTCTCCAGCATTTCTTTTATCTTCAGGGAAAACCTCTTTCGGTCTATTATAAGCAGGTTATTAATACCTTCTGTCTCCTGTCCGGGACAGCCCGTATCTACCAGGGTACTGTCTTTTATTATCCCTGGTATGCCGCTGCCCTGTTTTTTCATGCAGCCGATTATTCCGGCTGATCTGGTCTTATCTAAAATATTGCCAAACTGCATGGAAGCAGGGGAGTCCATATTTATGGTAATTAGAAGGGTCTTTGCCCCGGCGGCGGCAGAAATGCTGGCTGCAGCACAGCCGGAAAGGCCGCCTCCTATAACTATAACATCATAACTGTAATAATCTGTTTTCATTTATCCTTTTATGTTTCACGTGAAACAATGACGCCAAATTCCCTTATCATATTAATTTTTGGCAAAAATTACTTTCCAATACAGAATCTTTCAAATATTTTATCAAGCACATCTTCATCGGCCGTATCCCCGGTTATCTCTCCCAGCCTGCCATAGGCTATCCTCAGGTCAGAGCAGGGAAATTCCTCAGATAACCCTTCTTCCATGGAGCCTGCCGCTTTTTCCAGGAGCCACTTGACATCTTTCAGTATTTCCATCTGCCTTGCATTTACTATCACCTTTTCTTCCAGCGATGTGTCGCCGTCAAGCACAAGGCTTTTTATTCGGTCTTCCAGAGTCTCTATTCCCTGTCCATACAGCGCCGATATGGCAATAATATTTTCTGCGGCAAAACGGGCCCCGATCTTTCCTGTGTCAATTTTCTGGCCAATGTCTTTTTTATTTATACAGCAGACCGTGTTTTTCTTTTTTTTCAGTTTCCCGATTATGGCGCTGTCCAGCTCGTCTAATTCCCTGCTCCCATCCAGTACAATGACCACCAGTTCTGCTTCATCAATATGCTTCAGGCTTCTATCCACCCCGATCTTCTCGATCCTGTCATCAGTCCTTCTTATGCCTGCAGTGTCTACCAGTATGAGGGGTATTCCCTCTACATAGATCGTTTCCTCTATGGCATCCCTTGTGGTTCCCGGTATTTCAGTGACTATGGCCCGGTCCTTTTTTAACAGGATATTAAGCAGGCTTGACTTCCCTACATTGGGTTTTCCAACTATTGCTGCCCTTATGCCGTTTTTTATTATCTCACCCTTTTTTTCGTCTTCTATCAGCTTTGATACTGTTTTAAGGATGCTTGCAGTCCTGCTTTTCAGTTCATCATAAGGCGTCAGGTGCAGGTCTTCTTCAATAAAATCTACAGAAGCTTCCAGCTGGGTGATGATCTCCAGTATACCGTCTTTTAGCAGCCCTATCTCTTCTTTTACTCTTCCTTCAAGATTATGGGCAGCTATTTCCAGGCTCTGCCTGGTCTTTGACTGGACCAGGTCTATTACTGCTTCTGCCTGGGAAAGGTCTATTCTCCCGTTTAGGAAAGCCCTTCTGGTAAACTCACCCGGTTCAGCCAGCCTGGCACCTGTGTCCAGAAGCAGCTCCAATATGCTTCTGGCTGCTTCCATGCCTCCGTGGCAGTTTATCTCTACCACGTCCTCCCTGGTATATGAGCCCGGTTTCAGCATAACCGATACCAGGACTTCGTCTATTATCCCGCCCTCAGGGTTTTCAATGACACCATAGGCCATTGAATATGTCCCGGCCTGTCTCAGCTTTTTTTTGTTTTTGGCTTTAAAAACCCTGTCAGCTATTTTTATGGAGTCTGTGCCGCTCAGTTTTATTATGCTTATGGCTGATCCTCCGGGCCTGGTCCCCGGGGCAGCAATGGTGTCATTTAAGCTTTTTTCCATAGCTTTACCTTCTTATGATAATGCATATTTTACCACTTAAAAAATGCATATAAAAAAGATGGCACTTTTTATGGCGCCATCTTTTTAGTTTATTGTTTTCTCCTGCGCTTATTCCGCTTCGTTGACGGGATATATTATTATCCGCCTGTTAGGTTCTTCATCCCTGCTTCTGGTCCTTATGTCCTTGAATTTGGAAAGGGCATTGTGTATGACTTTTCTTTCATAGGCGCACATGGGCTGAAGTGTTATCTTCCTGCCTTCCTTTATTGCCTTTTTGGCCATTTTTATGGCAGTCCTTTTTATCTTCTCTATCTTGTTTTTCCGGTAGTCTTTGATATCAAGTGTTATTTTCCTGTCCAGAAAATGCTTTCTCATGCTTATCAGGTTGACCAGGTATTCCAGTGCAGCCATGTTTTTCCCGTCCCTGCCTATGGCTATTCCCAGGTCATCTCCGTGTACCGATATCCTGAATTCCTCCGTATTGGTATTTACTTTTACTTCCTCTCCCAGGCAGATCATCTCAACAGACTTCTTTATTATCCTGGCTATATTGTCCAGCCCTATAATGCTGCTTTCCCTGGTTTTTCCCCGGGAGTCCGCCTGGACCTCTTCTTCAATTGTATCGTTTTCTTCTTCCTCTTTAATAGAAGCCAAATAGGAATCTACAGCATCACTGATGGTAAGGTCTTCCGTCATCTCCACCTCCGCTTACTTATTTTTTCTTTCTTTTCTTTTTCTTTTTACGAGCTATAGCCGTTGCCTCTTCCGGGCTCAGCTCCTCCTTTCCTCTGCTTTTGTCAGAATCGTCTTTTCCCTGGTCCCTTTTTACTATCCTGTTGACAACATACTGCTGTCCTATGGACCATATATTCGTGGTTACCCAGTATACAAGGATACCGGCAGGAAACTGCCACGATATGAACCCGAACACTACGGGCATTATATACATTATCTTGGACTGCTTGGGATCTGTGGTAGACATCTTTGTAGAAAAAAACATGGTAGCCACCATCAGTATTACCAGTATGTAGTAGGGGTCTCTTTCGTTCAGGTTCATCCAAAGGAAATTAAAATTGTCTACCACATCTGTCACCCTTTCCGATGGAAACCTCAGGGCTCCAAACAGGGCAAAAAACACCGGCATCTGGAGCAGCAGGGGAAGGCAGCCGGCGAGGGGATTGACATTATTTTTGCGGTAGAACTCCATTGTTTCCTGCTGCAGCCTTTGCTTGTCATCTTTATATTGCTTTTGGAGTTCCTTTATCTGGGGCTGCATCTTCTGCATCTTTGCCATTGACCTGGTCTGGCTGATGGTAAGGGGGGTAAGGACCAGCCTTACTATCAGCGTCAATAATATTATTACTACACCATAGTTGGCTATGACATTCTGGTATAGAAAGACTATTATATGTTCAAGTACGTTCTGTATGGGTGATAATAACTCATAGATCCGTTCCACTTAATGACCTCCAGCCTGTCACTTTACCGGATCATATCCGCCCCTGTTAAAAGGGTTGCATCTCAGTATCCTGTAGGCTGCCATCGCCGCTCCTTTTAGGGCCCCGTATTTCTGTACCGCGTCCATGGCATATTGTGAACATGTAGGGTAAAACCTGCAGCTGTTCGGCAGGATGGGGGATATGAACCTTTTATAAATCCTGATAAAAAATATTATTATTTTTCTCACTGTTTTATGAATTTCCGGACCGGTTATCTTTCTGACTGGAAAAACTGTCTCAGGCTGTTTTCCATCTGGTTTTTCAGCTCTTCAAAACCGGCTTCGTTTATAGTATGCCTGGCAATTATAAATACATCTATTGAATAAGGTATTTGTACTTTTCTTAATATTTCTTTTAATACTCTTCTTATTTTATTTCTTTGAAAAGCTTTCCCCGTCTTTTTGTTTATAGCAAACCCTGCCCTGAGCTGGTTTCCTTCCTCCTGAGGCAGCACATAAAGGACAAGATGCCTGTTCTTAAATAATCTTCCTTTTTTCCTTAGCTTTTCAAATTCATTTCTTTTTTTCAATGTAGCAAAGGGCAAGTTCCTTCCCCCTGCCGAAATATCAGGCTGAAAGTCTTTTTCTCCCTTTTCTTCTCCTGTTTGCAAGGATCGTCCTTCCTGCCCTGGTGCTCATCCTGGACCTGAATCCGTGATTCTTTTTTCTCTTCCTTGTATTTGGCTGATAAGTCCTTTTCATCTAAACCGGTTCCTTGTCTATGTAAAATTTCTTTCTATCAAATTCGCTAAGTAGTAGATTATACAATCTAATCTTT
>CAYPXQ010000197.1:0-4308 GCA_964414685.1 uncultured Actinomycetota bacterium | reverse complement strand
TTGACAGGCAAGCAGCGTAAAATAGAATTATCTTAATGATCTTAAAGGTTTACCTGCTTAGATGAATAAAAAAAGCAAAAGAGGAAAGGAAAATGAATGAGTGATATCCTTAAGAGGTTAAAAGATATGGTGCTGGAATTTGATATTGATAATGCCGAAGCCGCGGCAAAAGAAGCAATTGAAGCAGGTATCGACCCCATAGATGCTGCCAATGCCCTGACTGAGGGGATCCAGATAATAGGTGACAGGTTTGGATCGGGAGAGTTGTTCCTGCCGGACCTTGTCTGCGCTTCCGAAGTGCTTAAAAAAGCATTCCCTGTAATAAACGCCGAGTTTGAAAGAAGAGGGGAAGAATCAAAAAAACTGGGCAAGGTGATCATAGGGACCGTATTCGGCGACATACACAGCATAGGAAAAGACATGGTATCGACACTTCTCTATGCAGCAGGATTTGAAGTAGTAGACCTGGGCATAAATGTGAAGAGTGAAGATTTTCTCAAGGCAGTAAGGGATGAGGATCCCGATGTACTTGCCATGTCGGCACTCCTTACCACCACTTCCAGGGAGCAGAAAAATGTCATAGAGGGACTTAAGGAAGCGGGACTCCGCGACAAAGTAAAAGTCATCGTAGGAGGAAGTCCCATAAACCAGGAATTTGCCGACTCCATAGGCGCTGACGGGTACGGGGCCACCGCTCCTGAGGGAGTAAGACTTGTAAAAAGATTTTTAAATATAGGTTAGGGTGATATATATGCAGAATGGATATAAAAGGAATTTTGAACCTCTAAGGATACTTTCTGAAAGCCAGGTGGAACATATACACAGCTCTACCCTCCAGGTGCTGGACGAAGTGGGATTCAGATATGACTCGGAAAAAGCTTTAAAGCTTCTGGAAGAGCGCGGCTGCCGGGTTGATCATGAGGAAAGAGTAGCAAAAATACCTCCAGACCTGGTGGAGTGGGCCATAAGAAAGACGCCATCCAGCTTCATGGTAAGGGCCAGGGACCCAGAAAAAAGTATAAGGCTGGGAGGCAATACTGTCTATTTTATGAACTCTGCCGGCGCCAGGCATGCAGATGTGGATACGGGAGAGGTGACTATGCCTACCCTGGAGCAGAACAATGAAGGAGTCATCGTATCCGATGCCCTGGAGTCAGTCCACTGCTTTCCTTCATATACTCCCTATTTTGAGATAGGCGGAGTGCCTCCCGTCATGTCCTGTCCCATAAGCTGTGCCCAGAGGATGAGGTTTTCCACCAAGCCCTCCCGGGGAGCGCAGCCTACAGACAGTTTCATATGGGAGACTAAGCTGGCCCAGGCAGTAGGGGCCCAGCTTATGGGATGCGTGGAGGGCGCCGCACCCCTTTCCCTGGCAGAAGACCCCTGTAATGCCGCATTCTATTATCTCGATGCAGGATTCCCCATATATATAGCGTCCGGCTCCCTTATGGGCGCATCCCATCCCATAACTGTGGCCGGAGCTTCAGTGAGCCATAATGCCGAGCTCCTGGCTATAGTAGTTTTTTTACAGTGTATTAAACCGGGTTGCGGGGTCATTGCCAATAATTTCGTATCAGCCATGAATATGCAGACAGGCGACCTTAATTTCGGTACAGCGGCTGTATCCCTTCACCAGATGGCATATAACCAGATATGGCATGACTACTACAAAATACCCGTCAACAATACCGGGGCTGCATTTTCCAATGCCAAGATGATAGATTATCAGACAGCAGCGGAAAAGCTCCCCCTGGCCATGTGTTCGGCGCTTTCAGGAGCCAATCTTATAGTGCTTCACGGAGGAGTCACCGGGGAACTGGCGTACAATCCGGTGCTGGCAGTGATGGATGACGATATAGCAAAGACCATAGGCAGGATGCTGGAAAACTTCGATGTGTCTGATGATATGATAGGACTGGATGTCATAAAGCAGGTGGGCATAGGAGGCACCTTTTTAAATACAAAACAGACCAGGACACTATGGAAGACAGAGGACTATATGCCGAAGGTATTCGATAAGACTTCCTACCAGGAATGGGTGGCAGGCGGGAAGAAGACCATACTGGATAAAGCCAAAGAAAGGACCGAAGAGATACTGGCCACGCATAAGCCCGTACCCCTTACAGACCAGCAGGAAAAGGATGTAGAATCGGTGCTTAAGGAAGCTGAGAAATATTATAAGGAAAAAGGATTGATATAGAGCCGATATAGCAAAAAGGAGGAATCATGGTAAACTCAAAGACCCTTGAACCCTATCCGGGAGAACCCGATATACAGAGGCTTCTGGATGCGTTCAAAAGAAAACCGGTAGACAGGGTACCCAACTTCGAAGTCCTGTATGAGGATAAGCATGTTGAGAAATTCCTGGGACGGTTTGCCGGAAACACCCTGGCCTACGGGGGAGATCCGGCCAAAGGAGCAGATGCCGAGCAGGGACGGCCCATGTATCCCGATGACTACCTGGACCTTTGCGAGATCATTGGCCAGGATGCCATACTTTTCGATGCCGGGCTGTGGACACCCTACAGGAGAAAAGATGAAAACGGCGACCTGGTGCCTGCCTACAAACGTGATGTAAAGACCCGGGCCGACTATGAAGAACTGATCCTTGATTCAGAAGGCGCCATAACCGGCGTAAAGAATTATCTGGCCGAGTACAAGGAAGCCATTGCTAAAAGAAACTCAAAGATAGGAGTAGGAGGCCTTTACGGCTGCATATCCCAGACACTGTATGAATTCGTAATAGGCATGAATGACTTTATGATGATGGCCTATGAGGAAAGACAGCTTATAGAGGAGATGCTGGAAGAGTCAACGGAGCATTTTGTAAAGGTAACTAAGGCTCTTATAGATGGTGGAGCTGACTTCGTATGGCCGGCAGATGACATTGCCTTCAAGACCGGGCTTTTCCTTCCCCCAAAACTCATGAAGGAGATATGGGTCCCCCGAATGGCGCGCATATTCGAGCCTGCCGTAAATAAAGGGATACCGGTCATGTTTCACTCTGACGGAAAAGTCGATGATATAGTGGAAGACCTGATAGACATGGGGCTTGACTGCTTAAACCCCATGGATCCCTATGGTATAGACTATGCCGACTATAAGGCCAGATTCGGCGACAGGCTCTGTCTTTCCGGAAATGTGGACATAGAGTTTCCCCTTTCCAAGGGCACTCCTGAGGATGTGGATGCCGATGTTAAGAAACATATGGAAGTCATGAAACCTGGTTACGGCTATGTGGCTACCGTATCCCATTCGGTGGTAAACTACATCCCCCACGAGAATGTAATAGCTTATCTTAATGCCATACATAAATATGGAAGATATTAAAAAGAAAGGAAAGTGACCATGCCCATACTTGATGATATATACTCTGCTACCGCTAAAGGTAGCTATAAAGATATGGAAGAGCTGGTAAAGAAAGCAGTAGACCAGGGAGAGCACCCCAGGACCATAGTAGAAAAAGCCCTGTCACCTGCCATGATAGAGGTAGGGGATAAATTCGGGGAAGGAAAGCTATATATGCCGGACATGCTTCTTTCCGCCAAGGCCATGCAGACAGCCATGACAGTGCTTAAACCACTTTTAAAAGGTGATGAGGCAACCATAGAAAGAGGGACTCTGGTAATAGGTACGGTAAAAGGAGACCTTCACGATATAGGAAAGAACCTGGTAATAACCATGGCCGAAGGCCAGGGGTTTAAGATTGTAGACCTGGGAATCGATGTAGACTACCAGAAATTCGTAGATGCGGTAAAAGATAATTCTCCCCAGATAGTTGCCTTTTCCGGACTTTTAACCACCACCCTTGCCAATATACCCGAGCATATAAAGGCACTTGAGGATGCGGGAGTACGTAATAAGGTCAAGCTGGCTGTAGGGGGAGCACCGGTGACAAGAGACTTTGCCGACCGCTACGGCATAGAGATATATGCCGATGATGCCTCGGGGGCTGCCAAGGAGTTTGTGAAGGCGGTAAGCTGAGTAAATAAGTACAGGGATATATACTTGAAAAAACAGAGATGAAAGGAAAGAATTATGAGACTTAATGTAGATGCGCACCTGTGGTGTCTGGGGACATATGGGGAAAGATATGTTCCTGGAGGGTATTTCGGGGAGATGACTGTGGACCAGCAGCTGGAAGTGATGTCAGGAATAGACGGACTTACAGGTCTATTTGTATTTTATCCATTCCCTCCCATGCCGGATGATCCGGACAAGCTGGTAAAGAAACTGGATAACTATGGCCTTAAAGTCTCTAATCTTGCTGTTGAATGCTGGAGTGACAGGAAATGGAAATATGGAGCT
>CAYPXQ010000196.1:0-13017 GCA_964414685.1 uncultured Actinomycetota bacterium | reverse complement strand
AGAAAAAGAGACAATTGAAAGCGGGGCTGCTTCGGCTCTTGCCGGGGGAGTCACCACCATGGTGTGCATGCCTAATACCAGGCCTGTGCTGGATGAACCTGCACTATTGCAGTATGTCATAGAACGGGGGAGGAATACGGGTGTAAGAATATATCCGGCTGCGGCTATGACCAGGGGGCTTGAGGGCATGGAGATGACCAGCATGGGACTCCTGGCGGCAGCCGGGGCTGTCGGTTTTACCGATGACGGCATGGCGGTAGCCGATGCCAGGCTGATGTTTGAGATCATGAGGTATTCACGGCAATGGAAGAAGCCCCTTATACTGCATGAGGAAGAATACAGTTTCTCCAGGTCAGGACTGGTCCATGAAGGCAGGTACTCTAACAGCCTGGGGCTGGAAGGAATATCCAGGCTGTCAGATGACCTTATGATAGGCAGAGATATAATGCTGGCCAGGGAATCCGGAGCCAGGATACACATAACCCATTTGAGCACAAAGGGTTCGGTGGAGATGATAAGGAGGGCAAAGGATGAGGGTATGGACATAAGCTGTGACGTGACCGCACACCACCTTTTCTTTGACGACAGCTGTCTGGAAAGCTTTAATACCAGCTTCAAGGTGAAGCCTCCTATAAGGAGCGCTGAAGACAGGCAGGCCCTGATAGAAGGTGTAAGCGACGGTACCATAGACGCGGTTATATCAGATCATGCCCCCCATCTGGATACGGAGAAAAATACCACTTTCAGCCTGGCAAAGTTCGGCACCATCGGCCTGGAGACATTATTTGCCGCCTCATATACAAGTCTGTGCCGCGGAAAGGGGCTGCAGCCGGGAAAACTGGTCAATCTCTTGACATCTGGACCGGCAAAGCTTTTGGGCTTTGACGCCGGGACCCTGGAAAAAGGCAAAAGGGCAGATGCTGTAATGGTCGACACCGGCGAATTTTATAAGGTCAGGAAAGAGGATATTGTCTCAAAGAGCCGTAACAGCGCTTTTATAGGACAAGAACTTCATGGCAGGATAATATACACCATAAGTAATGGAAAAATCATGTATGAAAGCGGGTAAGATTTGGAAGCTGTGCTGATGCTGGAAGACGGCATATTGTTTGAAGGAAAGAGTTTTGGATGCAAAGGGGAAGCAGCCGGGGAAGTGGTATTTAATACCTCCATGGCCGGCTACCAGGAGATACTTACCGACCCTTCCTACTGCGGCCAGATAGTCACCATGACGTATCCCCAGATAGGCAATTATGGAGTAAATGAAGAAGATGTGGAATCCGAAAAAGTCCAGGTAAAGGGATTTATAGTCCGTGAATATATGGACCATTATTCCAACTGGCGGGCCACTAAGAGCCTGCAGCAGTACCTGGAGGAATACGGCATAGTAGGCATTTCTGATATAGATACCAGGCAGCTTACCCGGCATATCAGGGAGAAAGGCGCCATGAAGGGAGTCATCTCCACCGGCATAGCTGATCCGGTAAAGCTTAAGGAACTGCTGGATTCATTGCCCGGCATGTCCGGGAGGAACCTGGTGGACCTGGTCACATGCAGCAGGCCATATATATTTAATCCCGGTGCAGGGGGATACAAGTACAGAATAGCTGCCTACGATTTCGGGATCAAGACCAATATACTGAGGTGCCTGGACAGCGCCGGTTTCAATATAATGGTAATGCCGGCAGATACCAGTCCGGAAAAGCTTCTCTCGGATGAATTCGACGGTATACTTCTTTCCAATGGACCGGGAGACCCGTCAGCGGTAGGCTATGCCATAGAGAATATAAAAAAGATTGCAGGGAAGAAACCGGTATTCGGAATATGCCTGGGACATCAGCTGCTGGCCCTTGCCCTGGGAGCAGAGACTTACAAGCTTAAATTCGGCCATCATGGAGCCAATCATCCGGTAAAGAACCTGGAGAATAATGAAGTCGAAGTCACTACCCAGAACCACGGGTTCTCTGTGGACATGGAGTCTCTGAAGACCATCAGTGCGCCGTCATACCGGGTTACCCATATAAACCTTAATGACGGCACCATAGAGGGCCTCCAATACCCGGAGATATCAGCATTTACGGTGCAGCATCATCCGGAAGCGGGGCCCGGCCCCCATGACTCCAGGTATATATTCAAGCATTTTGCCGAACTTATTGATAATTTTAAAAAATAGATGGATGGATAGATGCCAAAAAGAACAGATCTTAAGAAAATAATGCTTATAGGCTCGGGCCCCATTATAATCGGCCAGGCCTGCGAATTCGATTATTCAGGGACCCAGGCCTGCAAGGTCCTGAAGGACGAGGGATATGAAGTGGTCCTGGTAAACTCAAATCCGGCAACCATAATGACAGACCCGGAGTTTGCCGATAAGACATATATCGAACCCCTGTCCCCGGAATTTGTGGCCAAGATCATAAAAAAGGAAAGGCCGGAAGGCCTGCTTCCTACACTGGGAGGCCAGACGGGACTTAATATTGCAGTCATACTGGCCAGGCAGGGAGTACTGGATAAGTACGGGGTCGAGCTTCTGGGAGCCGATGTGGATGTCATAACAAAAGCCGAGGACAGGGAAGAGTTCAAGCAGGCCATGGCCAATATCGGGCTTTATGTCCCTCCCAGCGGTTATGCCCACAACCTGGAAGAAGCTCTGGAATTTGCCGAAAATCTGAAATACCCCCTGGTGGTAAGGCCCAGCTTTACCCTGGGAGGCCTGGGAGGGGGGCTGGCATTTAACCGGGAAGAATTTATCGAGATAGTCACCAGGGGACTGGACCTTTCTCCCACATCACGGATACTGGTGGAGAAATCAGTAGCCGGATGGAAGGAATTCGAGCTGGAAGTCATGAGAGACAGGAAAGATAATGTGGTCATAGTATGTTCCATAGAGAACTTCGATCCCATGGGAGTCCATACCGGGGACAGCATAACCGTGGCTCCGGCCCAGACCCTTACAGATGATGAGTACCAGAAGATGAGAAATGCCTCCCTGGATATCATAAGGGAGATAGGCGTGGAAACGGGGGGATCCAATATACAGTTTGCCGTTGACCCGGATAACGGCAATATGGCGGTTATAGAGATGAATCCCAGGGTATCAAGGAGCAGCGCCCTGGCTTCCAAAGCTACCGGCTTTCCTATTGCCAAGATAGCCACCAGGCTGGCGGTGGGATATACCCTGGATGAGATACCCAATGACATCACCAGGAAGACTCCGGCATGTTTTGAGCCTTCCATAGACTATGTGGTGGTAAAGTTCCCCAGATGGGCATTCGAAAAATTTGCCGGCACTGATACCTCTCTTACCACCAGGATGAAATCAGTGGGCGAAGCTATGGCCATAGGCAGGACATTCAAGGAAGCCCTGCAGAAGTCCATAAGGTCTCTGGAGATAGACAGGTACGGCCTGGGTTCAGACGGGGCAGAAGATATAAGGGAAGAACTGTTAAACGACAGGCTTTCCATACCTAATCAGGACCGGGTGTTCTATATAAAATATGCACTCCAGATGGGAAGGAGCGTGGAGGACATATACAGCTATACAAAAATAGACCCCTGGTTTTTAAACAATATAAAGCAGCTGGTTGAATTTGAGAGATCATTTGAGGGATGCGGGTTAAGCGGGCTTGACTTTCGGAAATTAAGGGAAGCCAAGAGGTTCGGCTATTCCGACAGGCAGCTGGCCTATCTCTGCCGCTGCAGCGAATCCGATATAAGAGGACTCAGGAAGACAATGGGGATAACTGCAACTTTCAAGACAGTGGATACCTGTGCAGCGGAATTTGAGGCGTATACGCCATATTATTATTCCACTTATGAGAGTGAGGACGAGATACTTGCCGCTGACAGGGAAAAGATAGTAATACTGGGCAGCGGCCCCAACAGGATAGGCCAGGGGATAGAATTCGACTATTGCTGCGTACATGCTTCATATGCCCTGCATGATATGGGCTATGAGACCATAATGGTAAACTGCAATCCGGAAACGGTAAGCACCGACTATGATACTTCCGACAGGCTCTATTTCGAACCGCTTACCCATGAAGATGTAATGAATATAATCGAGGCGGAAAAACCCAAGGGCGTCATAGTACAGTTCGGAGGCCAGACCCCGCTGAAACTGGCCCTGGGCCTGCAGAAAGCGGGAGTCAATATACTGGGTACCTCTCCGGACTCCATCGACCTGGCAGAGGACAGGAAGAGGTTCGGGGCTATGCTGAAAAGACTATCTATTCCCCAGCCGGAAAACGGCACCGCCCTTAATGAAAAGGAAGCGGTCGATATAGCTACCTCCATCGGCTATCCAGTGCTGGTAAGGCCTTCCTATGTGCTGGGGGGAAGAGCTATGAGCATAGTATATGATGAAGAAAGCCTAAAGGACTATGTGAAGAATGCCGCCATAGTATCCAATGACCGGCCCATACTGGTAGACAGGTTCCTGGAGAGGGCAATAGAGATGGACGTGGATGCCATTTATGACGGGGAAGAGATCTATATCGGCGGCATAATGGAGCATATCGAGGAAGCAGGAATACACAGCGGGGACAGTGCCTGTGTCATACCCCCCTATACCCTGGACCGGAAAATTATAGATACCATCAGGGATCATACTTACAGGATGGCTCATGAGCTGAAGGTCAGGGGCCTTATCAATATACAGTTTGCAGTAAAGGAAGGAATAGTCTATGTGCTGGAAGCAAACCCCAGAGCCTCCAGGACGGTCCCCTTTGTTTCCAAGTCCATAGGGGTGCCCATGGCCAAGATAGCGTCCCGGGTCCTGGCGGGCTTGAAGCTAAAGGACCAGGATTTTGAGAGGGTAGATCCCACCAGAGTGGGGTATTTCTCCATAAAGGAAGCAGTGATGCCCTTTAACCGGTTCCCGGGAGCAGATACCATACTGGGGCCGGAGATGAAATCTACGGGAGAAGTGATGGGCATAGATCCCAAATTCGGCATAGCTTTTGCCAAGACCCAGATATCGACCAACCAGAAATTCCCCACATCCGGCTCAGTGTTCATATCAGTAAGCGATAAGGACAAGGACCTTATAGTAGGCATAGCCAAAAAGCTTTCAGGACTGGGATTTTCCATCATATCCACCAGGGGCACGGGGGACATCCTTATCCGGAACGGCATTAAGACCGACATGGTGTTAAAGATAAGGGAGGGAAGGCCTAATGTCATAGATATGATAAAGAACGGCGAGATAGACCTTATAATCAATACGCCTGAGGGCTCCGGGGCCAGGAGCGACGGGTATTATATGAGGACTGCGGCTGTACTTCATAATGTCCCCTCCATAACCACATTATCGGCAGCTTCGGCGCTCCTGCAGGGTATCGAGGAGATGCAGGGAAACGGGGAAGTCAGTGTAAAAGCGATACAGGATTATTGATGAAGACATTAAAGAGTGAAATACTATCCAATACCATATACGGCCCCGGCATCTACAGGATGGAGGTATTTTCCCCGTATATAGTCAAGAATGTAAAAGCAGGCCAGTTTATAAATATAAGGTGTTCTCCGGAGGGGATGAGGGACCCTCTGCTAAGGCGCCCCTTTTCAGTTTTTGACATCGAAAAGAAATTCAATGTTTTTTCCATACTATACCTGGTAAAGGGCAGGGGCACCGCTTATATGGCATCGCTGGGCAAAGGCGATATCATAGATTTTGCCGGGCCCCTGGGAAAACCTATCCCCCTGCCAGAGTCGGCGGACAGTATCCTCCTTATAGGGGGAGGCATGGGTATAGCACCCCTGAACCTTATTGCCAGGCTGGCGGTGGAGTCATCAAAGACTGTCCAGGTCATAGCCGGATTCAGGGACAGCGCCCTGCTAAGATGGGAAAGGGACCTGATAAGGATGAACCTCAAATACAGGATATTCTCTGAAGACGGGAGCTGGGGACAGGCAGGGCTGGTGTGCGACCACATATATGATGAGCCAAGAATATTCAGGGACCATGATGTCTTTTGCTGCGGACCAGTGGAAATGCTCAAGGTCTTAAAGCAGCAGCTGGACAGTGACAATATAAGTGCCACGGCTCTTCTGGAGGAAAAAATGGCCTGCGGCATAGGCGCCTGCAACGGATGCGTCATAAAAGTCAAAAAAAAGGATGGAATAGATTTTGTAAGGGTCTGCAGGGAAGGCCCTGCATTTGATCTTTCGGAGGTAATATTTGAATAAAGGACTGTTCGACTGGGAAGACAGCGATGAGAAGCCATCCGGTTTTGAAACCGACTTATCGGTAACCCTGGGGGGCATACACCTGGGAAATCCCATAATAACATCATCGGGCACTTTCTCCCACGGAGAAGACCATAAGGAATTCTACGATATCTCGGTCCTGGGAGCAGTTACCACCAAGAGCTATTCACTGCTTCCAAAAAAGGGAAATCCTCCTCCCAGGATATGCGAGACCCCGGCAGGGCTTTTGAACTCCATAGGGCTGCAGAATGACGGTATTAATGCATTTCTGGACTCCCACCTGGGGCAGATGAAACAGGCCGGGGCCAGGATAATACTTTCAATATTCGGAAAGGATTCAGAGGAATTCAAGAAAGTGGCCCTGAAGGTTCTGGATGTAAAATCGGAGATACTGGCAGTAGAACTGAACCTTTCCTGTCCCAATGTAGAGGCAGGAGGAGCATCTTTCTGCGCCATGCCCGGGGAAGTCGAAAAAGTGGTGGATGCTGTGGTTTCCATGCTGGATATACCGGTGATAGCCAAGCTTTCACCCAATCACGATAATATTTCCCAGGCAGCCCAGGCGGCCAAAAGATCCGGAGCCCAGGCGGTCTCGGTTATAAATACCCTTATAGGCATGGCAGTGGATATCGAGACAGCCAGGCCTATGCTGGGAAATGTGACCGGGGGGCTTTCCGGACCGGCGGTAAAACCGGTGGCGCTGGCCCGCATATATTCACTGGCAAAGCAGGATATACTTCCCATAATCGGCATGGGCGGGGTGTTTGACTACCGCGATGTAATTGAGTTTATGCTGGCCGGGGCATCCGCGGTAAGCCTGGGTACGGTAAACCTGGTAGACTATGATGCCGGGGAAAGGATAATAGAAGATCTTAAGAAATATTTGGCCCAAAAAAAGATAAGCAATATAAGGAGCCTAACCGGGGGGATAAAAGATTGAAGAAAAGATTGAGACTGAAGGACCGGCTGATAGCCGTTATAGACGTAAACAGGCAGTCTGAGCTTATGCGGATGCTTTGCGCCCTGGGAGGCAGGGTATCCACAGTAAAACTGGGACTGGAGATGATATACAGCGCAGGGACAGGGGTTGCGGATATTGCCAGGCGCTCCGGCTATGATGTAATGCTGGATACCAAGCTTATGGACATACCCAATACCGTAAAAGGAGCCTCCGCCGCCATAGCAAAGCTTGAGCCCTCCATGATAACCGTATATGCCCTGGGAGGAAAAAAGATGCTTGAAGCCTCCCTGGAGGCTTTAAGGCAGGAATCTAAAGCAGCGGCCAGGACAAGGCCCCTGGTCCTGGCAGTGACGGTCCTTACCAGTCTGGATGACGATGATCTTTTGCAGATGGGATTTGCCGGCGGTCATATTGATACGGTAAAGAAGCTTGCCTGTACAGCCCTGGAAGCCGGGGTAGACGGGATAGTATGCTCTCCCCGGGAAGCGGGACTTTTGAGGAGACAGTTCGGGGACAGCTTTTATATTGCCACTCCGGGTATCAGGCTTGCAGGTGACAGCGCCGGAGACCAGAAAAGGATAAATACCCCCGAAGAAGCAATCTCAAACGGCGCTGATATGCTGATAGTGGGAAGACCTATTACCGGCAGTGAAGATATGGGGGCGGCAGCAGATCTGTTTTTGGAAAAGATAGAAAGATCATTATAGGAAGGACGGCAGATGATAAAGGTAATAAGCCAGGCTGAAGGGGTGGATGTATACAGGCTTTTCCGTGAATCCGGAGCCATACTGGAAGGGCATTTCGAACTTACATCCGGTTATCATAGCGGTATATATATGCAGTGCGCCGCCCTTCTCCAGTATCCGGACCGGGCAGGTATCCTGGCACAGGCAGCAGCAGGGATGCTGGATGATATGTTCGGGGCAGATAATATAGAAACCGTAGTCTCCCCGGCAGTGGGAGGGATCCTGTGGGGTTATCTTTTAGCCGAGAAGCTGGGATGCCGCATGATATTTGCCGAAAGAAAAGATGGAAAAATGGGACTCCATCGCGGATTTGAACTAAAAAAGGGTGAAAAAGCAGTGATTGCCGAAGACGTGATAACTACCGGAGGCTCGGTAAGGGAAGTAATAAGCATCTGCCGGGACAGCGGTGCCGGGATACTGGCGGTAGCCGGTATTGTGGACAGGAATTCCGGGGTTGATTTCGGATATCCTTATATAAATATGATCAAGTTTGACATTGAGAAATACCCTCCGCATGACTGCGGGCTCTGCAAAGATGGCGTTCCAGTTATATATCCCGGCAGCAGAAAAAAATAATTGCCCTGCAAATATAAATCTTATTGCAAAGCTACATATATATTTGTATACTCTAGAATATCTTATCCAGTCATATCAAAGGAGCTTGGATGACTTTGGCCAGATTGACCGATGAAGCCAGGAAGAAGGGTCTGGAAAAAGCAATAGCGGTACGCAAAACACGGTCCCGGATAAAGGAAGAGTTAAAGCAGGGAAAGACCACCATAAAAAAGCTGCTGGAAGACGAGGAACTTTTCAAAGAATATATCTCAGGCATGAAAGTGATTTCTATCGTCAGTTCGCTTCCGGGCAACGGCAGGACCAATGCGGTCAGGGTTTTGGAAGAGCTCAAGATCAGCCCCATCAAGAAAATGGGCGGACTGGGCAAAGTCCAGAAAGCCAGTTTTTTCAAATATTTTAACATATCATAGTCCCTTAATAATTATATTAAATGTCCACTAAAGCAAGGTTATTCGTAATATCGGGTCCCTCCGGTTCAGGCAAAAGCAGCCTTATAGGGGATGCGCTCAGCAGCCTGGAGGGCTTCGAGAAGTCGGTATCGGCAACCACCAGGTCCAGGAGAAAAGGCGAAAGGGAAGGAAAACAGTATTTCTTTACCACCGAAGAAGAATTCAGGCAGATGATAGACAGGGGCCTTTTTTTGGAATGGGCCGAATATGCCGGTGATCTCTACGGCACCCCGGAAGGATTTGTAAGGGACCGGCTGGAAAAAGGCATAAATGTCATACTGGAAATAGAGATCAGGGGCGCCATGCAGGTGATGGAAAAGACAGATGACGCATTCTTTATATTCATACTTACCACCAGAACAGGCGAACTCAGGCAAAGGCTTGAAAACAGGGGCACCGACAGCCCGGAAGAGATAGAGAAAAGGCTTAGGATAGCCCGGGAGGAGCTGGAGCATAAAAAATATTATGATTGCATAATCGTCAATAATAATTATAATGAAGCTTTGCAAAATCTAATAAAAGTTCTCCAAAGAGAATCAGGAAGGAAACAAAACAGTGAAGATACAGTTTTTTGATGAATATGAGAAAAATGTAAAAAGCAAGTACAAGCTCTGCATGGCCGTATCCAGGAGGGCAAGAGAGCTTGGAGATTATCTGGTGGCTGCCAGGAATATGGAGAGGGTAAATATCATAAGGCCCCTGGTTGATATAGATTCATATGATCCCCTGGAGATAGCTTTTAGCGAGATCAAGGAAAACAAGATAGGATTCGATATTCCCAAAGAGGAAGAAGAAAAATAATCTTGGAAGATAACAGTCCAGTTTTTTCGGGTAAAAAGATTGTACTGGGAATAACAGCTTCCATAGCTGCCTATAAGGCGGCATATATCTGCAGCAGACTGACTGCCAGGGGTGCTGAGGTCATTCCAGTTATGACACCCCGTGCCCTGAACTTCATAAATCCCATTACTTTCAGTTCCATATCCGGAAATGAGACCGTCACCGGCCAGTTTGTAAACCAGGGCCGGATATACCATGTGTCATTATCGAGGAGCGCCAGCGCCTACTGCATAGCCCCTGCCAGCGCCGATATTATCTGCAAACTGGCAAACGGCATATGTGATGATTTCCTTACCACTTCTACCCTGGCTGCCGTATGCCCGGTGCTGCTGGCGCCGGCCATGAATGAGGCCATGTACAGGGATCCGTCTGTGACCGGCAGCATAGAAAAATTGAAGGCTATGGGAAAATACCAGCTGGCGGGACCGGCGGAGGGGAACCTTGCCTGCGGCGAAACAGGTCTGGGAAGGATGGAAGACGAAGAGGTCATTATAGGCAGGCTGTCCCAACTGCTTATGATATCGGAAGAATTGAAAGGGAAAAAAGTCCTTATATCGGCCGGCGGTACCAGGGAATACCTGGATGCCGTAAGATTCATATCCAATGCTTCCAGCGGCAAGATGGGCTACAGCCTGGCGGAAGAAGCAGTCTTCAGGGGAGCCGGTGAAGTGGTCCTGGTAAGCACAGTCCGGGAAAGGCCGGCGCCTTACGGGGCAAGGGTCATCTATGTGGATAATACCTGCCAGATGAAGGAAGCAATGCTGCGGGAACTGCCCGGTTCGCATATAATAATAATGGCGGCTGCCGTAAGCGATGTGGTCCCTGAATCCCGGGCAGACGGCAAGATATCCAAGAAAGACGGGCTGCTTGGAAAGCTCCGGTTCAAATTAAATGAAAACATTTTACATGTTCTTTCGACAAATAAGACAGGGAAACAATTGCTTATGGGTTTTGCTGCCGAAAGCGGATATGATGCAGGCATTGTGATGGAAAAGTTTTCCGGAATAGATGTGGATATGATAGCGGTAAACGACATAGCCGGAAAGGACAGGGGCATAGGCAGCGATTTCAATGAGGTTGAGATATTATCCAGGCACGGCCGCCCGGTAAAGATTCCCTTAAATACCAAGCGGATGGTGGCCAGGGGTATCTGGGACGAGTTAATAGGAAAGATGAAAAGAGATTAATTTATAGACAGTGAAAGGAATAACGGTATAAAAAATGTCTAAAAAAAGAGATTATGTGTTCACATCTGAATCAGTTACAGAAGGACATCCGGACAAGATGGCAGACCAGATATCAGATGCCCTGCTGGATGCCATAATAGCCGATGACCCGGCTGCCAGGGTAGCAATAGAGACGCTGGTAAAGACCGGGATCGTGATAATAGCCGGGGAAGTCACCACCTGCACCTATATAGAGATACCCAGTATTGTCAGGGATGTGATAAAGGATATTGGCTATACCAGGGCCAAATATGGATTTGATCATGAGACATGCGGCGTGATGGTCTCCCTTGGAAGCCAGTCTGCCAATATCTCACAGGGTGTGAGCAAGGCATATGAATCCAGGTTGGGAAATGGCTATGAAGATGAGATAGACCAGCAGGGTGCGGGAGACCAGGGGATGATGTTCGGTTATGCCTGCAATGAGACCGAGGAATATATGCCTCTTCCCATAATGATGGCGCACAAGCTGGCCCACAGGCTGTCAGAAGTAAGGAAGGCTGGAATACTGTCTTATCTGCGGCCGGACGGCAAGTCACAGGTAACCGTCAAGTATGAAAATGACCGGCCGGTAGGGATAGAGACGGTTGTGATCGCATCACAGCATGCTCCCAATATCGATATTGAGGCCCAGATACTGCCGGATATAAAGGAATTTGTATTAAAGCCCATAATACCGGAAGAATTACTCTCCAAAGACCTTAAGCTGTATGTAAACCCTACAGGCGAGTTCACCATTGGCGGCCCCATGGGGGACGCGGGACTTACGGGAAGAAAGATAATAGTAGATACATATGGAGGCGCAGCCAGGCATGGAGGCGGTGCTTTTTCCGGAAAAGACCCCTCTAAAGTAGACCGTTCGGCTGCCTATGCCGCCAGGCATGCTGCCAAGAACCTGGTGGCTGCCGGGGCTGCCGACAGGCTGGAGCTGGAGGTGGCATATGCCATAGGAGTCTCCCATCCGGTTTCTATAATGGTGGAGACATTCGGTACCGAGAAAGTAGACCCGGCAAAGATAGAAAAAGCGGTGACAGAGATATTCGATCTCCGGCCCGGTGCCATTATAAAAGACCTTGACCTTCTCAGGCCGATATATAAAAAGACAGCTGCATATGGACATTTCGGCAGGCATGACCGGGATTTTACCTGGGAGAAGCTGGACAGGGTGGAAGCCATCAAGAGTTACCTGGGACTGAAATAACCTTTTTATCCATATAACATAAAAGCGGGCAGGGCATTTTCATGCTGCAGGCCCGGCCATATTGACGGGATAGCTGCTCATGGATGCTGGACAAAAATATGCAGAAGTCTTTGTGGATATAAGGTCAATGAATGTCGACCATCCATTTGACTATATAATACCTGAAACCATGGCTTTCCGCATAACTACGGGCAGCGTGGTGATGGTTCCGGTGCAAAACCGAATACAGGCCGGTTATGTGGCAGCCGTAAAGGACAGTACCAGTGTGGCCGGTCCCCTGAAAGAGATAAAAGGACTGGTGGACATACCGCCGGTATTCGATACTGACAGGATAGAGCTTGCTTCATGGATAAGCTCCTATTATGTACAGCCCCTCACAACGGTTATGAGCCTTTTCCTGCCACCGGGGAGGAAGAACAAAAAAAGCCTGGAGGGACCGGGCACATCCCATAAGTATGAGACTATGGTTAGTACCGGAAAAGTCCCGTATGACAGCTCTGCCCCGGAATGGAAAAGGCAAAAGGCGCAAAAGAGGATAATGGAAGCCCTGGCGGAAAGAGGCGGCATGATGGAAAAAAAATCGCTGCTTGCAGCCTCTGGCTCGGGAAGCCGGGCCTTGAAGAGCCTGGCCCAGAGGCAGATGGTAATACTGGGGGAAAAAAGGGTGATGAGGGACTTCCGTTATGAGACAGCCGGCCCCGGCCGTGACATCGTGCTCAACAGATACCAGGAGGAATGCATCAAAAGTATAGGGGAAAAACTTTTTTCTTCCCATAAATTCCTTATCCGCGGGGTCACCGGAAGCGGCAAG
>CAYPXQ010000195.1:0-11883 GCA_964414685.1 uncultured Actinomycetota bacterium | reverse complement strand
CATCCACAGAAGGAGCCCTGCCATTTTTTTCAAATAGCCGGTTTTCCATCTTTTTCAGCTTATTGATCCTGGTTATCATATGTACGGGTATCCTTATGGTCCTTCCCTTGTCTGCAATAGCCCGGGTAATGGCCTGTCTTATCCACCATGTGGCATAGGTAGAAAATTTATATCCGCGGGTATGATCAAACTTCTCTACGGCTTTCATCAGACCCAGATTCCCTTCCTGTATGAGATCCAGGAATACAAGGCCCCTGTTCAAATATGCTCTGGCTATACTGATAACCAGTCTCAGGTTGGATTCTATCATCCTTTTTTTAGCTTCCTTATCGCCTTTTTTTATCCTGGCCGCCAGTTCCAATTCTTCCTGGCGGTCAAGCAGCCTGGTCTTTGAGATATCTTTTATATACATCTTTATTGAATCAGGACTGTTCTTACTTTGTCTTTTCTCTAAAAAGACGTCTTTTAAATACTCCATGTCTTTCTTTCTTCTCTTTATAATGCTGTTATTCCACAACTATAATGGTACCTCTCATACCTTCATGAAACTCACAGAAATATTGTTTAACCTTTTCTTCTCCATGATCTTTTCAGTAATAGATCAGATATGTTTTTTAAGCAGTTTTGTCAGTTCTGTAATATGATCTTCTTTGTCTTTTATCATCTTTTCCCAGAACTCTTTGCATTCCTGGCAATGCGCGGCGTCCGGTATATAATTATTCTTGAACCTCCACAGGCTCTGGTTTTCTTCAGTCAGCTGCGCCATAAGATTATATGTATTATTGTCAAGCATTTTTGCTCCTTTCATATCCTGTTAACAAAAAATATAAATAGTTTTTTATAAAACGTTTTTATATATACTGAAAAATTATCATAATATTATTTTTTTATCAAGTACTTTAAAAAATGACCGTTAACTGCTGTTTACATCATCTAACCATCCATCCCGACTGGACAAAACCAGGAATAATAATAAATGTCGCTTTGTGAGATCCCTGAAGGATAGATAAAAAAGAAGGAGATCTATCCCCTTCCTTTCAACTACTATTCTTTCACAGGTCTTTTGACATAGATCATTCCTGTTACTCCAGCAGCAAGAAGGATTGCCGCAATTGCATAATATATTGTGAAGTTAAATCCTGTAGCTGCCATCTCTTCTACTTCTTCCATTTCCTCATCTGCAGCCATTTCCATAGTAGCTGTAAATGACGGAGTCACTACATTGCCTTCTGCATCAGTGACAGGGGGGTCCGCATCAGGAAATCCATCCCTGTCCGCCGGATACCACTTCAGGCACTACCACCATATAATCGTCAGAAACGGTCTGGTCTTCTACGGTTACCGAAGGTGCATCCTGGGCAGATATCATCTTTGCCGGGATAAGTACTATTGTCAGCACAATAGCAAATAAAATGGTTAATAAAAGTCTGGATCTCATCATCTCACCTCCTCTTTTTAAATCGTTTTATAATTTTAATATACTTTTAACCGGGTTACATCAGACCAATTATCAGTCTTCAGCTGAAAGATAGTGTTAAAGATAGCCGGTACTTTTTATGGGCTGCCGCTGTTATATGAAAAAAATTCTTATATCTGATACTATATACGAGAGTTTAAAATAAACCCTGAAGAAAATTTTAGATCCAGGTCTTAATAGGTTTGTTTCCTCTGTTTATGGCCGGTATTTACCTGTACTTTTAGCGGGTATCTATTGGACAATAATTGTGTTATATTTTGCTTATGGAATTAAATACTAAAAAAGATGCTGATTCTTCTATAAAATATGGTATTTATGCAAACTATGTTCTGCTAGAACTCGACCCCCGGCAAAATATATTATTTCTAAACAGTTTCGGAGAAAGACTCTTTTGTCTGAAATTAGAAGATATCAAGGGTAAAAATATAAAGGGAACCATTATTGGAAATGAAGATGATAGCTTTGAAAAAAAGATTTCTGAAATAATAAATAATGATAAGCTATCCCTTTATGACTATTTTGAACATAAGCATAATATAAATAGCAGGGATAAGAAAGATGCCATTTATCTATCCTGGGTATTCAGCCTGGTCTATAATGATGGCGGAAGACTTGAAAAAATAGTCTGTATCGGTACAAATATTACTAAAAATATCAGATCCCAGAAGGATAAATTGTCCGGCCTCGAGGAAGCTATATTAAAGAAGGAACGCAACCGGCTGGCAAATGAGATCCACGATACTGTGTCGCAGACACTTTTTTCCCTGAATCTTCTTAGCTCCAATTTGTCTAGACTATGGGAGAAGGGTAAGAAAGACAAGTTTTACAATTCTCTTAAAAGCATAGAAAAACTGGGAAATACTGTTTTTTCAGAGCTAAGGATCCTTTTATACGAGCTCAAGCCGGAAAAGATCGAAGATGAAAACTTAAAAACACTTATAAAAAGGATTTCCGATACAAATCTTTCCAAATCTAAAATAGACACATCTTTTGAGGCAGTTGAAGAATACAGCTACCCTTATGATGTAAAATTCAGTGTTTTCAGGATATGCCAGCAGGCTTTTAACAATATAAAGAAACACTCCCGGGCCAGAAATGTATCTATCCTTCTCAATTCAGATATAAAAAAATTATCTCTCAACATAAAGGATGACGGTATCGGTTTTTACCCTGACAAGATTTCTTCCGGCTCCTTTGGGTTAAATATAATGAGGGAAAGAGCCAGACTGATAGATGCCAAACTTGATATCTTCAGCATGCCTGAACAGGGAACCGAAATAAATTTTATATACCTAAATAATCATGGAAAACAATAAAGAGATCAGGATCATGTTAGTAGAAGATAATCCTTCCACTCTATATGCTATAAAGGATCTAATAGAGGACGAGGACAACTTATCAATCGTGGCAGAGGCGGTTAATGGTATTGAAGCAGTAGCACTTTCAAAAAAGCATAGTCCTGATATTATATTAATGGATGTAAAAATGCCTGAGATGGACGGTATAGAAGCCACAAGGATAATAAAAAAGGATAACCATATGGTAAAAATAATAGGCCTGACCAGTTTTGGAAGTGAAGGGGTAGAAAAATCCATACTGGAGGCAGGGGCGGTCTCATTTCTGGATAAATCTGATATATCATCAGATAGACTATTGAATGGGATAAAAGATGTAGTCTGCAATAAATAGAAGATATCAAAATGAAGACAATAATTTTTGAAAAAAATAAAGTTATAAGGAACACTATAAAGCTTATTATAGATGATGAGAAAGTCTTGTTTACCTATGACTTTGACCATCTGGTCAAAATGCTTAAACAGAAGAAGATCGACACCCTTATAATAAACTCAAATTATAATGGCAATTTTTTTTCGGAAGATTCAGCACTTCAGGTATCCCTTTTAAAAAAAGCTTTTCCAAAAGTAAAGATCCTGGTCTACAGCGCTTTTCACCAGCTAAGGCGCAATTTTAAAGAAGCGGGTGCCGATAATTTTTCTGTAATGGGAGATGCTTCTTTTTGTTTAAGCTCATTATGTACCTGAATTCCCTTTCTTACAGTATCAGCCATCCGGTTCTGTATATCAGCACTTAAAGAAGAAGTATAGTCAAATCTCTGGAATTACTTCAGTTTTTCTTTTCATTGATCTCTCCTCTTTTTAAATAGTTTTATAATCTTAATACAGCTGCAGCCGGGATACTTCAGACTAATTGAGAAGTCTTTAGCCGTATGATAGTGGCAAAAAACCGGTACTTTTTATGGAGTGCCGCCTGTGATTTTTTAGGATTTGAGTAGAGACCGATGATTATATAGTATAGATATATAAACAATATTACTTTGAATCCGGGCATATCATGGCAGAAGGAGCCCGAACATGACTTTATTTTTTAAAAATGTCTATAAATATTTAAGAGATCTGATCAAGAAATTTTTCAGAGACGGGTCTATGATACTCGCTTCTTCAATAGCATTTTATTCCATATTATCAATATTTCCCGCAATCCTGATACTTATATCAGTATCAGGAGTGATCATTGAAAGATTTTATTTCCAGGCCGATATCCTGGCTTTTGTGGAGGAAAGGATCCCTATAATATATGGTTTTGTAGACGAAAATATCACTGGCATAATAGAAAACAGAACGGGCATAGGAATAATCGGTTTCATACTGCTTTTTTTGTCCTCGACATATGTATTTGATTCCATACAGTTCGCATTCAACAGGATATTCAATATAGAGACTGCCAGACAGTTCTGGAAGAGAAAGCTGTATGGTTTTTTTATAATGCTGATGATATTCATCATCATTGTAGTCACCCTGAGTATTTCTACAGGTTTATTCTACCTTTCCAACAGAGTCATAGGACTTTTAGATATAGGCCGATCAGTATCATCATGGCTGCTGCAGGTGCTATCAGTTATTATGGGGATATTTTTTAATTTTTTGGTATTCGGACTTATATATTATTATGGAACAAATAAAAAAGTCAGTCTAAGGCAATTATATCCCGGAGCCCTTGCTGCTGCTGTAGTATGGGAGGGTGTGAAGCATATATTTTTAATATATCTTGACAGGTTTGCCAATTATCAGATGACATATGGGTCTATAGGATCTGTAATAGCTTTTCTTTTCTGGGTCTATATCTCCGGAATGATACTTCTTGTGGGTGCTGAAATAATCACAATGCGGATGCGCAACTGGCAAAAGGATAAGGCAGCTCAAAGGTAAAAAGCATTCTTAACAAAGCATAAAGCAGCTATAATATGTATTCCCCGGGATCTTTATAAGATACGATCAAGGTGTTTATGCCTGCAGTTATATAATGTTTTTGCTATTTTTCACCAGTTTCTTATCCACCGACAGCGATACTGCCTTATTCCTGCTGGATACGCCCAGCTTCATCAGGATATTGGAGACATGGAATTTAACAGTGGAGGGACTTATGGTCAGTGTTTTGGCTATTTCATTATTTGACTGGCCCTTGACCATAAGGGTCAGTATGTCTTTTTCCCTGGAAGTCAGTCTGTAGTCCGGAGTCTTATATCCTGAAATAAGCATGTCGCTGGCTTCTGAGGAAAGTGAAGAATGGCCCTTAACAGCATCCCTGATAGCCGATATAAGTTCTTTGCCGGTGGTGTTCTTCATAAGATATCCAACTGCCCCGGCTTTAAGCGAGTTTTCTATCAGGTCCTTTTCAATGAAGCTGGTAAGTGCTATAACCTTTATTCCAGGATATTTTTTCATGATATTCTCAGTAGCAGCGATGCCGTTCATCTCCGGCATCTTTATATCCATAAGGATCACGTCTGGCGATTCATCAGCGAGCTTGTCCAGTGCTTCTTTCCCGTTGCTGGCTTCGCAGAGTATCTCGATATCATCAAAGGTCTCCAGCAGAGCTTTGATTCCCTCTCTTACCAGCCGGTGGTCATCGACTATCATTACTTTTACCATCAGATCTCCTTAAATATTTTAGCATTCAAAATAAGAGATAATAACGGTTTTGTAAATATGATTATACAATTAAAATTTTTGTTAATCAAAAACTGACCTGAGGCATAATTTTCAAGTTTTTCCTCCCTTGTCAGTCCGGATTTTGCGTGCCGCCAGATCACCTTCTTTAATGCAGGCTTTGCATGTAGAACCTACTGAAATATATACCATGCTATCAGGACCAATTCCAATAGTCCGCGTATAATGTCTTCCACCCCGGGGAAGGGCGATTATCTTCCGGTTCTCTTTGAGGATATTGCCGTTGGCATCCACTGTTATCATGGAAAGTGCTGTTTCTTCTGCATAATAGAGTTCCCCGGGTTCATCCGGGTCAAAAGCAATCCCATGCGGGTTTTTAAGACCCTGCATAAAGTCTTTACTTCTGATGTGCCGGCATCTATCATAGAGATCTTTCCTTGCCCGGTCTGGCTAACCCCCAGGTTTCCGTTCCCGTCGAGGGCAAGGACCCTGGCAGAAGGCACTTCTTCAGCAAAGATGCTGATTTTAAATCCCTCCGGAAGCATCAGGGTATGGCCTTCACCCTGCACAGCCTGCAGGGGTGATATATCAGTATTCCTTAAGAGGCAGGATCCCCTTTATATCCTTCCAGAAAGAAAAGACTATTGCAAAAGCTGCGATAAAAAACAGGGATATCACCGCTGCGGTTATTTTTTTCTTTTTTTCATACAATTAGATTTTATTATTTAAGATCGGTATGCTCAATATGTCTTTGATTTTGAAATAAAAAAAGAAGACATTGATTTTCTTGATGGTCTTAATGAAAGATATTCCTCACCTGGTTCTTTGCCCTATTCTTAAACTAGAAATGAAAAAAATAATATATTTCCAGTTCTCTCTTGTCTGATGGGCTATTACAGAAGCGGCTTTCTTGATGAAGCCTGTTTATGGCCAGGTCATCCAGCCTGAATTTTTTTTCATCTAAAAAGCCCAGCTCCAGGCAGTCTTATAATATTCCGGTGACAACCATATAACGCCTGAAAGGACTGATCTAAGCCGGAATAAATATGGGGATAGATACTGGTCTTATTGCCGGCTGCTGCATCTTCTTCTTTCAGAATATATTAGATAACCTGTACTTTAGTATAGTAAAAAAACAACCTTATGGGCGATAAAAAGCATGATAAAGAAGCATATAATCACTATATAAAACTATAAAAAGGAAGGACGAAATGACACTTGATCAGATCAGTATGGAAAAAAGCAAAATAATTCCAGACAAAAAGACTATAAGGTCTGGCAGCATCCCGGGACATGGTCTATATACCTGCATCAACTGTTCCACAAAATGGCTTCTTGAAGATTATGAGGATCTACCCGATTGTCCTGAATGCGGTGGTATGGAATTTGAGAAGGAATATTACAGCCCTGGCGCCTAAGAGGATCCCCTGGTCTGCAGCCCTGTATCACTGGCTACAGAAAGGAATAAATGTTAAGGGAAATAAGTGCTGACAAATTAAAGAGAAAAACAGATGAAGCACAGGATTTTAGGCTGATTGAAGTCCTGGATCCTGAAAAATATAATGAGTGGCATCTGCCGGGAGCAGAGAATATCCGCCTTGATGACCTGGGGCCGGCTGCCGGGATCAAATTTAAACAGGATGAAGAAATAGTTGTATATTGCGCCAGTTTTGAATGCAAAGCCAGCACCAGAGCCTCCAGGAAATTGGATGAGATGGGTTACAATATCCTTGAATACAGCGGCGGGAAAAAGAGTGGAAAGAAAAAGGCTATCCAGTAGAGCGATGAGAAGATCTATGATGTTTCGTCTGCAGCCTGGAAATCTATTGCTTTATTAAATATAAACCCCATATTTTTATGGGGCTTGCTTTTTACTATTATATGTCAGACCAGCGTGCAATATTGATAAAGCCGTGACACTGGAATCAGAAAAAAAGGACAGCATCATTCTGGAATTGCTCATTTTGACAATAAAAATCATTGATTATACGATATAAGCTGAGATGAGTAAAAAGACTAAAATACTATCAGGAGGGTAGATCATGAAAAAAGACCAAAATAATCACACAACAAATGATGCAGGAATCCCCGTATCCAGCGATGAATATTCCCTTACTGTGGGAGCTGACGGCCCTATACTGCTCCAGGACCATTACCTCATAGAGCAGATGGCCAACTTCAATAGAGAACGCATCCCGGAGCGCCAGCCCCATGCCAAAGGCTCCGGCGCCTTTGGCAGCTTTGAAGTGACCCAGGATGTCACCTCATACACCAGGGCCGCAGTATTCCAGCCGGGCACCAGGACCGATACTTTGATACGTTTCTCCACTGTGGCGGGAGAACGGGGCAGTCCGGACACATGGCGGGACCCTCGGGGCTTCGCACTTAAGTTCTATACGACAGAGGGCAACTTCGATATGGTGGGGAACAACACTCCGGTCTTTTTTGTACGCGATCCCATGAAATTCCAGCACTTTATCCGTTCACAGAAAAGGAGGGCAGACAGTGGTCTACGTGATCATGACATGCAGTGGGATTTTTGGACCCTGTCACCCGAATCAGCCCATCAGGTCACCTGGCTTATGGGGGACCGCGGTATCCCAAAGACCTGGCGGCATATGAACGGCTATTCCAGCCACACTTATATGTGGGTAAATGCAAAGGGAGATCGTTTCTGGGTAAAATATCATTTCAAAACCGATCAGGGGATAGATTTCCTGACCCAGGAAGATGCCGACCGCATTGCAGGTGAAGATGCAGATTATCACCGCCGCGACCTGTTCGAATCCATAAAAAAGGGTGACTACCCGAGCTGGACCCTCAGGATGCAGATCATGCCTTTTGAAGAAGCCCAAGACTACCGGTTCAATCCCTTTGACCTGACCAAGGTCTGGCCGCACGGAGACTATCCGCTTCACGAAGTCGGACGTCTTACCCTGACCCGGAATCCAACTGACTTCCACACTGAGATCGAGCAGGCAGCCTTTGAACCGAACAGCTTCGTCCCCGGGACCGGACCCAGTCCTGATAAGATGCTTCTGGCCCGGCTCTTCTCCTATGCCGATGCCCACCGGGCCCGCCTGGGGGTAAACTATAAGCAGATCCCGGTAAACCGGCCCAGGTCTCCGGTCCACAGCTATTCCAAGGACGGGGCTATGAGGGTGGAAAATGTAAGCGATCCAGTATACGCCCCCAATTCTAAGGGCGGCCCCAGCGCTGACAGCCGGCATTATCCCGAGCAGGCGGTCTGGAATGCAAGCGGTGGATTTATGCGTGCAGCCTATGTCCCGCATAAAGACGATGACGACTGGATCCAGGCCAATACCCTGGTGAACAAGGTCATGGATGATGCTGCCCGTGACAGGCTGGTGTCCAATGTAGCAGGCCACCTCAGTAAAGGGGTCACTGAACCTGTCCTTAAGCGTGCTTTCGAATACTGGCATAATATAGATAGATCGATCGGAGACCGGATTACCCGGGAAGTCAAAAGAGGTTAAAACCCATAAATATGTGATGAAATACGTATATGGAAAATAAAACATCCTTCAGACAATTAATACAGCTGCATAAATTTGAATTCTTAGATGATCTGGAAACAATATACGACAATGTCCCGATAGGAGTATGCGTCATAGACAGCAGATGCAGATACCTGTACGTAAACCATAGATTTGCAGAGATCAACGGGATAGCTGCATCAGAACATATAGGAAAGACGTTTGGGCAGATTGTCCCTGACCTTGCAGAACAGGGAGAAGCCCTGGTTAGAAAGATACTCGATTCGGGAAAACCCGTATACGACGTCGAGATAAAAGGACAAACCTCGGCTTCACCGGGCACAGAAAGGGTCTGGAAAGAAAACTGGTATCCTTTAAAAGATATCCCGGGCAAGGTAGAAAGGATAATAATTGTTGCAGAGGACATAACAGGACAAAAACAAACGGAGGAAATGCTTGTCCTGCAAAGCATGATATTGTCCCAGATAAAGGAGTCAGTTATTGCTGTTGATAATGATTACAGGATAACATATATGAATTCCGAAGCAGAAAAAAAGTACAGATGTACTCTCGAGGACACCAGGGGGGAAAAGCTTTCAGAGATCTACCAGTACCAGTGGCTGAAACCTGAGGATGAAAAAAATGCCTTCCTTTCACTTGAAAAAAACGGTTTCTGGGTTGGTGAAAATATCCATATTGTAAAGGGTGGCAGAGCTTTTGCAGTTGAATCAACAGTAAATATAGTTAAAGACTCAAAGGGAGAAAAGATCGGAATAGTAGCTGCAATCGAGGATCTATCCTTACGAAAAAATTTGGAAAATGTAATAGATAGAGAAGAGATAAAAGTTCAAAATATACTTGATTCCATGGCTGACGGGGTATATGTTGTAAATAAGGATTATGATATCGAGTACATAAATCTTGCCCTGAAGAAAGAATTTGGAGAACTGGCTAATCAAAAATGCTACCAGTACCTTCATGATCTTGAAAGACCCTGCCCCGCATGCAACAACCATGAAATAATGAAGGAAGAAAAGACCCTGAGATGGGAATGGGAGTCAGATAAAAACGGCAAGGTATACGACCTCATAGACACCCCGTATTATCACCTTGACGGGACAATATCTAAACTTGAGATATTCAGGGATATAACCGATAAGAAGAAGATCGAAAGATTAAAAAGAAAACATATCCACCAGAGGATTGAAAGGCTGGAGAAAAAAAAGATAGCAAAAGAGCTCTACGATACTGTGTCGCAGATACTGTACAGCTCAAATCTTTTGTCTGAAAGCCTCCAGAGATCATGGGAAAAAGACCCCATAAAGGTTACAGACAATTTAAAAAAGATCAGGGACTTAAATAGCGAAGCACTAAAACAGATGAGTATCCTCCTCTACGAGCTCTCTCCTCCGGATATAAGGAAAAAGAGCCTTGTAGAGCTGCTCAGAGGAATCTCCCAGATGCTGTCAGAAAATTCCAATATAGAAGTAGATACTGACTTTAAAGGAAAAGGCAAATACAGCTACAAGACAAGACTCGAGATATACCGCATAGCCCAGGAGGCAGTGAGTAATATTATAAAACACTCCCGGGCCAGTAAAATAAAAATAGTCTTTAAGCAAAGTCCAGGTGATCTATCGCTGGTTATTTCAGACAATGGCAATGGCTTTAATAAAAACGATAAATCTTTTCGTAAAAATTTCGGCCTCAATATAATGAAAGACAGGGCAAGATCAATAGGTGCATCTTTTTCTGTTGAAAGCAGCCCGGGCAAGGGAACTTCTCTTTTCCTCTTTCTTTCTAAGAAAACTAGTAAATAGTTTATTTCTTCTTCCGGCAGACCGGGAAGATAAGCTATGTTATATCCTCATAAGACCAAAAAAGGCGGGTGCTTAAAAATGGTCTGGCCGTCGGATTTATTTTGGTCAGTTGTCCAGAGATCTTGTTTAACATGATCTCCTATCACGGCAAAGTCTGTTACCGCCCCGGGAGAACCGCTGGTCTTCTAAAAGTGCCTACCGGCCCGATATCATCTTTGCCGGGATAAGTATCTGTCCAGCCTTGATTTTTTCAGATTTGAGTAGAGACCGATGATTGTATAATATAGATATATGGACAATGGATAAACTGGATGATGAGAAATAACCATGATGCAATAAAAAAAGCCGGTATCTTTAGCTGGACGATTATCGGATTGGTGATCCTGGCAGGCGGCCTGTCCTATGCCCTTTATATAATAAGGCTGGCAGTCATACCCCTTCTTTTTGCAGCTGCTATTGCACTTATACTGGGACCATTCATAGACTTTATGGACAGGAGATTGCCAAAATTCCTGGCTATCATAATAGCATACCTGGTAGTAGCCGGCATCTTCTTTCTATTGTTCTTTTTCGGCGTTCCTGCTATTGTCAAGCAGTTTCAGGAATTTCTGGACAGGCTGCCTGATTATATCTCAAATCTGGTTGATTTCCTGAACAATATTGTCATGGACCTGCCTTTCATGGAACAGTATGAATTTTTTCCCCTGGAAGCTGAAGCTATGAACCAGTACCTCCTGGACCAGCTGAGTCAGCAGGACAGCAATATTTTCCGGGATATTCTTGGTTTTACCAATATTTTGATAGATATAATCCTTATCCTCATAGTAGGGCCCCTATTAAGCATATACCTGGTAAAAGATTCAAAGAGACTCAAAGAGACCGTATTGAGGGTCACTCCAGAGAGGAAGAGGAAAGTAGTTGAAGAGGTGATGCGCCGGATCAGCAGAATTGCCGGCAGATACCTCAGGGGAAGGCTCCTTATAGCATTCATATTCGGTATCATGGTATATATAGGACTGTTATTGCTGGGAATTGAATTTTCCTACCTGTTTGCATTTTTTGCAGCAGTTGCTACTCTGATACCTTTTTTTGGAGCTCTGATCGGTGCATTACCTGCAGTC
>CAYPXQ010000194.1:0-2671 GCA_964414685.1 uncultured Actinomycetota bacterium | reverse complement strand
ACTGGCGGTAAACACCATAAAGATACCGGATCACATAGATTACAGTTCAGCAGCCCTGCTGGAGCCGCTTGCCTGTGCCGTGCACGGCATAGATGAATCCAATATAACGGAAGGGGATATGGTAGCGGTAAACGGCGCCGGCCCCATAGGGCTTTTCTTTGTGGCCCTGGCCAAGTTAAAAGGGGCTATTGTCATATCCAGCGACCTTTCGGACGAAAGACTGGATGCTGCCAAAGAGCTGGGAGCAGACAATACTGTAAATGCTTCCAAAACAGAAGACCAGGTTCAGGCCGTAAGAGACCTGACTGAGGGGGCAAGAGGCGTAGATGTGTCTATAGAGGCTACAGGATTTCCTGAAGTATGGGAAAAGACCATACTTATGGCCAGAAAGGGCGGTACAGTAAACCTTTTTGGAGGCTGTGCTTCCGGTACTTCCATAAATATCGATACCGCACTGCTTCACTACGGCGAACTTACCATAAAGGGAGTCTATCATCATACCCCCTATCATGTAAGGAAGGCCTTCAATCTTATAGATAAAGGGCTTTTTGATACTTCGAGATTCATAACGGCCGATATGCCTCTTTCCAGACTGGTGGATGCCCTGGAGCTGATGGGCAGGCAAAAGGGTATAAAATATGATATAACCATTTGATCTGCCGTCATACTTGCCTGTTCTTCAAAATGGCAAAATTTTAAAAGTAATGATATGTACAAATACCGGCATATATGATAATATTCTTCCCTGATCTGTACTTTTGAAAACTAAATAGCAGATAAAACCGTTGATCAGGAATAGTAGGTGCTGATGCAGCAAAGAGAGAGCCGACGATGCTGGGAGTTCGGCTGCAACGCTGGTACTGAATGGGCCTGTGAGGTGGCTGTCTCAAATCCTTAAGGAAAGTATGGCAGTCCGGCTTCCTCCGTTACCAGAGGACAGGATATATATTTATGTATCCGGAAACTTAAGCGCACAGAAGGACTATATGTGACAGTCCCTATGTGAAGTAGGGTGGCACCGCGGGAAATTCAAACCTCTCGTCTCTACAGGTGGTAGAGATATGGGAGGTTTTTTTATTTTATAAAATAGATCATACATAAGAAAGGAAGTGAATTATGGCAAAGGATTATGAAAAGAAGATATTCCTTACAGAAGCGGAGATGCCTAGGCAGTGGTATAATATAAATCCGGACCTGCCAAAACCGCTGGCACCGCCTCTGAACCCCAGGACTAATAAGCCCCTGACTCCGGAGGACCTGTCGATACTATTTCCCATGGAGCTGATAAAGCAGGAAGTAAGCATGGAAAGATTTATCGATATCCCGGAAGAACTTGTAGAGATCTATAGGATGTGGAGGCCTTCCCCCCTGGTGCGGGCTAAAGAACTTGAGGAATTCCTGGATACCCCTGCAAGGATATATTACAAGAACGAGAGCGTCAGCCCTCCGGGAAGCCATAAACCCAATACTGCAGTAGCCCAGGCCTACTACAATAAAAAAGAAGGCATAAACAAACTTACTACCGAGACCGGCGCCGGGCAGTGGGGAAGTGCTCTGGCATTTGCCTGCAGCCTTCTGGACATGGAGCTTACAGTCTATATGGTAAGATGCAGTTATGACCAGAAACCATACCGTAAATTCATGATGAAGGTATGGGGGGCAGAGTGCATCGCTTCTCCTTCGGAAACCACAGAATCCGGCAATGCCATACTGGAGGGTGATCCAAACTGCAGCGGAAGTCTGGGGATGGCTATAAGCGAAGCAGTCGAAGTCGCAGCAAAGAGCGGAGGCAGCATCAAATATTCCCTGGGGAGCGTATTGAACCATGTGCTCATGCATCAAACCATAATAGGACTGGAGACTAAAAAGCAGCTGGAAAAGATAGGCGAAGAACCCGATATATTGATCGGCTGCGTAGGCGGCGGCAGCAATTTTGCCGGATTTGCATTTCCATTCATCCCTGACAAATTAGCCGGCAAGGATCTAAGGATAGTAGCTGTTGAACCTATAGCCTGCCCCACCCTTACCAAGGGCCCTTTTGTATATGATTATGGTGATACTGCAAAGATGGCCCCTATTGCAAAGATGTATACCCTTGGCCATGATTTTGTGCCAAAACCAATACATGCCGGCGGACTGAGGTATCACGGAATGGCACCGCAGGTAAGCTTGCTGGCAAATGAGAAAATAATAGAGCCGATAGCCCTGCCGCAGAATCCTGTTTTCAAGTCTTCAGTGGATTTTGCCAATACAGAAGGAATAATACCTGCACCTGAGACAGCGCATGCGATCAGGGCAGCCGTGGAAGAGGCCCTTAAATGCAAAGAGACAGGCGAGGAAAAAGTGATAGTGTTTAATTTCAGCGGACACGGACATTTTGACCTTGCCGCATATGATAAATATCTTGACGGAGAGCTGGAAGACTATGAGTATCCGGAAGAGAAGATACAGGAATCGCTCAAAAACCTTCCCAAAGTCTAGAAAACAATATGATAACTGGGGTCTTCAAAATGAGACCCCAGTTATCCCTATCCATCCCTTAAAAAAATATACTTGCTTTTTTCCATATTACTATATATATTATACAGGAAGTTTTAGATAGTATTGGCGAAATAGGAGTTTCTTCAAAATAATCAGACCTTAAAGTCTCAAAATTAATTTATACAGGCAC
>CAYPXQ010000193.1:0-4123 GCA_964414685.1 uncultured Actinomycetota bacterium | reverse complement strand
GAGAAGACTTTCGAAGGTATTGATATAACCAGCGGTCTTCCCAGGATAGTGGAGCTGTTTGAAGCCAGGAAACCCAAGGAACATTCATTTATTGCCGAGATATCGGGAACGGTGGATATACAGGACATCGATGCCAGGTTCCGGATGGTGACCATAAAGAGCAAGGATGGAAAAGAGGAGAAAGCTTACCAGGTGCCTGCCAGGGCTAAACTGAATTTTAAAAACGGGAGCAAGGCGGTGGCCGGCGACCAGCTTACAGAAGGCCCCAGGAATCCGCATGACATACTCAGGGTGAGCGGCACCAGGGAATGCCAGCAGTACCTGGTCAAAGAAGTCCAGAACGTATATAAATCACAGGGTGTGGATATCAATGACAAGCATATAGAAGTAATAGTCAAACAGATGCTCAGGAAAGTCACCATAATCGATCCCGGGGATGCCGATTTCCTGCCGGGCCAGGTAGTAGACAGGCTGCAGTTCAACAAGCAGAACAATGGCCTGATATCGAGCATGAAGAAACCGGCGACAGCTACCCAGAACCTTATGGGTATAACCAAGGCATCGCTGGCAACGGACAGCTTCCTGTCCGCTGCTTCATTCCAGGAGACTACCAGGGTGCTGACCGATGCTGCCCTTGAGAACAAGAAGGACAGCCTCCACGGGCTCAAGGAGAACGTGATAATCGGCAAGGCCATACCTGCAGGGACAGGTATGAATAAATTCAGGGATATGAGACTTTCATATCCCGGGTACAGAGAAGAAGAAAAAGATGAGATAGAGATACTTCAGGAGTCTGAGGAAGATGATGCAAAGGAGATAGAGATCAATATTTAGCCGGTTAAAAAAGCCCTGTTAAATACAGAATTTAACCACTTTTTTTATTGACATTTTATAGGGTAAGTGATAAATTCTTTTTTCGTGTCTCAAAGATTTGGATGTTTTTTACCCGACTTTGTCTCGAAGTATATTAATGAAAAATTTTAGTAAAGGTGAGTGCTTATGCCCACTATTAACCAGTTGGTAAGAAAAGGCAGAAAGAAAATTGTAAAGAAGAAAAAGACGCCGGCTCTGCAGGAAAACCCCCTGAGAAGGGGAGTATGCATAAGGGTATATACCACTACCCCCAAGAAGCCTAACTCTGCCCTGCGCAAGGTGGCCAGGGTGAGGCTGACCAATGGACAGGAGATCACTGCATATATCCCTGGTATAGGGCATAATCTCCAGGAACACTCCATAGTCCTGGTCAGGGGAGGAAGGGTAAAGGATCTTCCCGGCGTAAGGTATAAGATCATAAGAGGTTCACTCGATACTGCGGGAGTTGACGACAGGAGGTCCGGCAGGTCGAGATATGGTGCGAAAAAGCCTAAATAATTTGTTTTAAGGAGTTTTGATGTCAAGAAAAAGCAGACCCATAAAAAAAGAGACCAACCTTGATCCTGTCCATAAGAGCAAGTTGCTGGCACAGATCATAAATAAGATATTGCTGAGGGGCAAGAAAAGCAAGGCGGAAGATATAGTCTACGGAAGCCTGGGGATATTAGGCGAGAAGACGAAGGAGAACCCGCTTGAGATACTGGACAAGTGTATGGACAATGTCAGGCCTCTTTTAGAAGTCAAACCCAGGAGGGTAGGGGGCGCTACTTATCAGGTACCCATAGAAGTATCTTCCCAGAGGGCAAATACGCTTGCCATAAGGTGGATCGTGGGTTTTGCCAGGAAAAGGAAAGAAAAGACGATGAAGGAGAGGCTTGCTTCAGAGATACTGGATGGTGCCAGCAATACAGGCAGCAGTGTCAAGAAGAAGGAAGACCTCCACAAGATGGCCGATGCCAATAAGGCATTTGCTCATTATAGATGGTGATGTATTAGATGCAGGTGACTCACAGATGACAAGACAGGTATCATTAAAAAATACCAGGAATATAGGTATAACAGCGCATATAGACGCCGGTAAGACTACTACTACCGAGCGCATACTTTATTATACCGGAAAGACCTATAAGATCGGGGAAGTCCACGACGGAGCAGCTGTCATGGACTGGATGATACAGGAGCAGGAAAGAGGCATCACCATTACTTCGGCAGCTACCACTGCCTTCTGGAAGGATCATAAGATAAATGTCATCGATACACCCGGCCATGTCGATTTTACTGTAGAAGTGGAAAGGTCGCTGCGGGTCCTTGACGGTATGATAGCAGTATTCTGCGCCGTAGGCGGCGTAGAGCCCCAGTCAGAGACAGTATGGAGGCAGGCGGTCAAGTATAATGTACCCCGTATTGCTTTTGTGAATAAGATGGACAGAAGCGGTGCTGATTTCTTCTATGTCCTGGAGATGATGAAGAACAGGCTTAATGCAAATCCCCTTCCAGTACAGATCCCCATAGGTATGGAGGATAAATTTGAAGGGATAATAGACCTTATAAGCATGAGGGCCATAATATATAAAGACGAGATGGGAATAAAGTTCGAGTATGAGGATATTCCTGAGGAACTGGTCCCTACAGCAGAAAAATACAGGCATGAACTGATAGAAAATATTGCAAACTATAATGACGATATACTCAATAAATATGTAGAGAGCCAGGAGATAACCGGGGAAGAACTGAAAAAGGCCATTAGGGATATAACCATCAATGTAGAGGGGATTCCCGTATTATGCGGAGCCGCTTTCAAGAATAAGGGAGTGCAGCCTCTGCTGGATGCAGTAGTGGACTATCTGCCCTCTCCCCTTGATGTGGGCACACCTGCCGGTATAAATCCGGAAACAGAGGAAAAGATATCCAGGGAAGTGGACGACAGCGCCCCTTTCTCGGGCCTGGTATTCAAGATAATGACAGATCCCTTTGTAGGCAGGCTGAGTTATCTGAGGCTATATTCGGGAATGATCTCAAGCGGGACCCAGGTGCTTAATGCCAATTCGGGCAAGAAAAGCAGGATAGGAAAGCTGCTGGAGATGCATGCCAACACCAGGCTGGAGCTCAAGGAGATATATGCCGGGGACATAGTAGCGCTGGTGGGCCTTAAGAATGTCAATACCGGTGATTCTATATGCGATGTTAGACACCCCATAATATATGAATCGATCACATTCCCCGAACCGGTTCTTTCCATAGCCATAGAGCCAAAGACGAAAGCTGACCAGGAGAAACTGGGGAAATCACTGTCCCGCCTTACTGAAGAAGACCCCACCTTCAGGGTGGAGACAGACCCCGAGACCGGCCAGACTATAATCTCAGGGATGGGGGAGCTCCACCTGGAGATAATCGTAGACAGGCTCATGAGGGAATTCGGGGTTGATGCCAATGTGGGCAGGCCCCAGGTCTCATACAGGGAGACCCTTACCAGGGAGACCCAGGTAGAAGGCAAATATGTCAGGCAGAGCGGCGGCAGGGGCCAGTACGGCCATGTCGTGGTCAAGTTTGAACCTAATGAGTATGGAAAAGGATATGAATTTGAGGATAAGACCAGGGGCGGGGTCATACCCAGGGAATATATCAAATCGATAGAGGACGGCATAGAAGAAGCAATGGCAACCGGCGAGGTGGCAGGATATCCGGTAGTGGATGTCAGGGCCACGCTTTTGGACGGCTCATACCATGAAGTAGACTCCTCGGAGATGGCTTTCAGGATCGCCGCCTCCAAGGCTTTTCGTGATGCTGCCAAGAAAGCCAATCCTATATTGCTGGAGCCGGTCATGGAAGTGGAAGTAGTGGCTCCGGATGAATATATGGGGGACGTGATAGGAGACCTTAATTCCAGGAGGGGAAAGGTATCTTCAGTAGACTTAAGGAATAAAAACAGGATAATAAAGTCTGAAGTCCCGCTGTCGGAGATGTTCGGATATGCTACTGACCTCAGGTCCAAGACCCAGGGAAGGGCAACATTTTCCATGCAGTTCAAGAAATATGAGCCTATTCCGGGAAGGATCGCAGATGAGATCATCAACCGTTATAAAGGAAACAGCATTGCTGTTTAAATATATAAATAGATATATACCATCAAAGAAAGGATAAAAGATATGGCTAAGGCAAAATTTGAAAGGACCAAGCCGCATATAAACATCGGGACCATAGGTCATGTCGACCACGGAAAGACAACTCTTACCTCCGCCATCACCATGTG
>CAYPXQ010000192.1:0-2510 GCA_964414685.1 uncultured Actinomycetota bacterium | reverse complement strand
GGTAGAGGGCATGTCCTTTAAAAGACGGCTGAAATTCAAATATATGGAGTATTCCCAGAATATTTCCTATTTCAAGAAGGCTGAAGCCCTGGTTACCGTATCCAAGTATCTTCAGGGCTGCCTTCCCCTGGGCTTAAGGAAAAAGGCAACCTATATATATAATGGTTCTGATCATTACCAGACCGGGGATGTAAGCCGGGAAGAAATAGCCAGGTTCAGGCAGGACCTGGGAGTAAAGAACGGCGATATTTTTCTTCTCTATGTAGGCAGACTAAACCTTACCAACCAGCCCTACAAAGGTCTAGCCGAGCTGGTATCCATATACCAGGATATCTACAGAAAGCATGATAATGTGAAGCTAATGGCAGTAGGCTATGGTTCCAAAAATGATGAGGAACTCCTTAGAAACCAGGGCATATATGCCATTGGCAATGCACCGGAAGAACAGATGCCACTGATATACAATGCCTGCGACATATATGCCACCGCCTCCAAATGGGAAGGCTTCGACCTTCCCATAGCCGAAGCCCAGGGATTCGGTAAACCCACCATAAGTTATAATATCGGAGCCCACCCCGAAGTCGCTGACAATGAGCGCACCGGGTTTGTGGTAGAGGATGTCCGGCAGTTCAGGGAAAAACTGGAGATAATGATACTTGATCCCAGAATAAGGAAGGAGATGGGTAAAAATGCCCTGGAATATTCCAAAAATTTTACCTGGGACAATAGTGTCAATAACTATGACAGCCTGATAAAAAAAATACTGGGGCTTAAGGATTCAGATATAAAGCCCAAACCCTATATAGACCGATACCTTCCTAAAAAGACTGCTGATGTCTCGGTTATCATAGTAAACTACAATTCTTCATACCTGGTGCTCAAGGAATGCCTGGCCTCCCTCAGGAACCAGACCCACAAGAACCTGGAAATAATAATATTTGATAATAATTCCTCAAATCAGGAAGTACTGGATGAGATAAAGATAGAATTCCCGGAAATAAAGGTCATATATTCGGAAAGAAACCTGGGCCACGGAGAGGGTATTAACCGGGCCTTAAGCAAGGCCGGTTCCGACCTTATACTGATATCAAATTTCGATGTGGTTTACAATGTGGATGCTGTGGAACAGATGGTCTTTCTTATCAACAGCATAGAAAGCACCTATATCGGCATAGCGCCCAAGATAAAGCTCTACTACCAGCGGGACTTCCTGGAGAGTGTAGGAATATTTATTGATGATTACCTGAATATAGGACATTACGGCATGGGACAGCTGGACCTCAGCCAGTATAACCGCAATGAAGATGTATTCGGAGTATCATTTGTGTCGTCCATGATAAGGCGCAGGGCATTCCATAAAGATAAAGTGGGTCCGGTAGATCCAAACTTTTTTCTTTTTTACGAAGATGTGGATTTCTGCTACCGCGCCCACCTGCATGGATACAAGTTCAGGTCCTGTCCCGGGGCCATACTGTACCACAGGCATGGATACAGCTTCAGGGATGAAGCCGGCGGATTCCAGAGGAAGTACTACCTGCAGAAGCTGAACCTTTTAAGGACCGCTTATAAGAACACTGAAGACAGGACATTCAAAAGGATACTGCATAATGAATTCGGCATACACAGGGGGAACCTGAAAGACCCCAACCTCAAGAGAGTCTCCCAAAGGATTATGAATGACTTTAATAAAAGCAGGCGCAGCATGCGGAGGGAAAGGCAGTATATACAATTTTCCAGGCAGGAATTTGATCCGGATTTATTCAAATACAGCTGGGGGGAATCCGTATTCTTTGATGCGGCCCGCAATGAACCGGTATATACCACTGCTAACCTCCTGCAGTCCTATAGAAGGCTGTTCTCCCTTATGGGCAATGAAAAATATGAAGGATATGTCAACTACCTTACAAACCTGGAAAATACCAAGTTCAAGACAGAGGCAGAACTGTTCAGGGATATACTTCACGGTAAACTTGAATATGAGCCCATGTCTGTTCACAGGTTCATCGACAGGCTGTCATGAAAGGTGATAAGAAACTAAAGGTTATACTGGATATATCTACACTCATAAACCACGGCCAGGACATCGGGGCCGGAAGGTATATCCTTAACCTGGTTAAAGGCCTTCTGGCAATCGGCAAAGACATCAGGTATATATTATTCGGCACATACGCCAGCAGGCAGTACCTTCACCTGGCACTGGACCTTAAAAAGGAGTTTGCAAATGCTGATGTGGATCTCAAGCTGGTAAAAGCCGGCTCCGGGATGATGAAGGCATATGAACGGCTGAGATTTCCTCCCCTGGAATTTATGGGAATAAAAGCAGATGTACTGCATGCTATGGATTATTGGATAGTACCGTCTTTTAACCGGAACGTGGTACTCACCGTACATGACCTGGCTTTTATGAGGTTCCCTGACTCCAACTTCAAATGGTTTATCGACAAATACAGCCGCATGGTCAGGAAAAATGCAGCCCGGGCAAAAAGAATACTGGCCTCCTCCCGGAGTAC
>CAYPXQ010000191.1:0-3219 GCA_964414685.1 uncultured Actinomycetota bacterium | reverse complement strand
GACCGATACCGGGACAGCAAAAAAGGAGCTCAAATATCTGAGGATCATGGTTGAGCCGGGACCTGACAGCAAAAACCAGGACAGGGTGAATATAAGGGTCCCTCTCAAGCTTATCCGTGCCGGGCTGAAACTGGCCGCCCTTATACCCAAGAGCGCCCAGTCCCAGGTAAATGATGCCCTGCATGAAAAGGGCATAGAGGTTGATTTTTCCCAGATAAAGCCGGAGGACCTGGACAATATCGTAGCCCAGCTTGACGACCTCACCGTGGATGTGGAAGGCAAGGAATCGGTAAGGATCTTCTGCGAATAGCGCTTTGGGGCAGGTTTGATATAGCCTGCCCTCTCCACTATTATTCCTGATTGAATTTACAGCCTTTCTTTAGTTTTCCAGCTCAACCCACCTGTCCTCCCGGTGAGAGGCCTGTGCAGCGTCCATTATCTCCTGTACCTTATAACCTGCTTCGATGCCGCATCCAGGCTTTTTACCCTCTATATAATTCATTATAAATTCATGGCACTGGTCTATATGATACCTGGACCAGTCCAGGGCAAATTTGGGGCCTGGATAATCCGATGCCGGCGGTGATGGATATCTCTGAACCGTCTCTATCTTCTTAAAACCCCTCCTGCCTCCTATATGGCTGCCGTCTTCTGTGGCATCATATACCTGGAGCCAGTTGGGATCCATACCGTTAAACTTGATCGCGCCTTTGTCGCCGTGTATTTCCAGTATAAGCTCATCATTGGTGCCGGTGGAAAACCTGGAGGCTTCAATATATCCTGCGGCCCCGTTTTTCATCTCAAAATTGACATAGGCTGCGTCATCTACTGTGACTTTTTCCATGTCGCCCGGACTGCCTTTTACTTTCCTTTCCCCTATGTAGGTCTTAAGAACTGCCTTTACCCTGGTAAAATCCCCCAGGAGATAATAGACAAGGTCTATTACATGAGAGCCCAGGTCAAACAGGGCGCCTCCTCCGCTCTTTTTAATATCCATACGCCAGCTCATGGGGCGATCCGGGTTTTCGTAACCGCTGTGGAGGAATTTTCCCCTTACCACATAAACATTGCCCAGGAATCCCTCATCTATCAGCTGTTTTGCCTTTATAATGGGAAGGCAGTTCCGGTACATATATGTCACCTGCACCACCGTGTCCGGATATTTCCTGAAACTGTCAAGTATCTCCCGGGCTTCATCCATATTCCTGCAAAGGGGCTTCTCGCAGTTTAAGGCTTTATTGTTTTCCAGACAGGCAGTTATTATATCCCGGTGGGTATCATTGGGGGTGCAGCAGCTTATTACATCGATATGACTGCTTTTTATCAGCTCCATATAATCAGTGGTGCCGATTTTGAAACCCTTTTCCTGGCAGGCCTTTTCCACGCTTTTACTGGTACGGTTGCATACTCCTGTAAGCTCTATGGGAGCCGGGATATCATTATAATAAAAGCCCAGGTTCCGGTAGCTGAATGCATGGACCTTCCCTATTCCGCTGTATCCTATTATGCCCACCCTTATTTTCTGCATAGTCTACTCCTTTATAACTGTTACCATGGCTGCGATATCCTGCACTGTCTCCAATTTTATCCGGCCGGGAGTATCATTTAAAATATTTGCGTTTCCGCAGGCGACTGAGAATTTCAGCCTGTCTTCCAGGCTGAGCTTATTTTGTATGGCATATACAAGACCGGCATTTACGGCATCCCCAGCCCCCGTCTTATATGGTCCATTTATATCATCCGGAGATTTTATCCTGTATTTTCCTGAACTGTCATAATAAAAAGTATCCCGGGGCCCGTCCGTTACCATTATCATGCCCATGCCTCTCTTTATCAGAGACAGGGCCAGTTTATCCGGCTCCGTGCCGTTCTTCCGGCACAATCCCTCCATCTCTTCCCGGTTTATCTTTATTATATATGGAAGGGCTTCCGCGGCCCGGTAGAGCGCCTCCCCGGAAGCATCCAGCAGTACTTTTATATCCTTCTTTTTCAGGGCATCTATTATGTCTTTATAGATATCCGGGTACATGTCCCGGGGAAGGCTTCCTGATACGATAAAATAACCGGCATCTTTACAATTTCTATGAAGCAGATGGAAAAGTTTTTCCAGTTCATCATCCAGTATATGGGGTCCCCTCTCATTAAATTCCACCACCCTGCCGCTGCTTTCCTCCACCACCTTTATATTAACTCTTGCACTCCCTGCAATGGGTATCAGACTTGAGATTATGTCTTCCCTGTCCAGTATATCTTTTATATTGCTTCCGAAAGGGCCGCCGCAGAATGATATGGCGGTATTGGTGATATCAAGGCAGTTGAGAGTCCTTGAAGAATTAAAACCTTTGCCCCCGGCAGATACCGACCTGGCTTCTGTGATGTTTATGCTGTCTTTATTGATGCTGCCTGTTGCCAGGGTGATGTCCAGTGCAGGGTTTAATGAAAGGGTATAGATCATAATTCTTGCCTTTCTGAGAATACGCTATTAAGTCCCTAAAGGCTGCTGCAGAACTTTTCTATCCTGTCCATCCCGTCCACTATCTTATCCATAGAAGCGGCATAGCTTATCCGTATATAGCTGTCATCGCCAAATGCAGATCCTGGTACTACAGCTACCCTGGCTTCTTCCAGCAGCTGGCTGGAAAAATCATCGGAAGAATTTATACTGCCGCCGAAAAGCCCGGATATCCTGGGAAAAGCATAGAAAGCGCCTTCCGGCAGCCCGCATTCTATGCCGTTTATGGCTGTCAGCCTCTTGTAGACATAATCCCGCCTCTTCTCATATTCATTCCTCATAAGCTCCACGCTTCCCTGGTCGCCGTTCATAGCTTCTATGGCTGCCCACTGGGCTATGGAGCATGGATTCGAGGGGGACTGTCCCTGTATCTTTGACATCTGCTTGATGACCGCCTGGTCGGCAGCACAGTATCCTATCCTCCACCCGGTCATGGCATAAGTCTTGGAAACTGCATTTACAGTTATAGTTATATCTTTTAGCTGTCGGCTGAAGCCGGCTATGCTGTGGTGAGAGGCGTCTCCATATATGAATTTCTCATATACTTCATCTGCAATTATATATATATTGTTATCAAGGCATAGTTGGGCTATATCTTCCAGCTCCTGCCGGCTGTATACTGCCCCGGTAGGATTATTAGGGCTGTTTATTATTATAAGCTTGATGGGGCTTTTAAAATTTTTTATGGTTTTTTTTAGATGATCCGT
>CAYPXQ010000190.1:0-1845 GCA_964414685.1 uncultured Actinomycetota bacterium | reverse complement strand
GATAAGGATAAACGGTGCCGCCCAGAACCCTATGGAGTATCTACCCTGATAATATTTCAAAATATGGCGGTATTAAAAAATATTTTTAAAATATTATTGGCAGTTATCTTTTTATCAGTCTTCCTATTATTTGCTTCCTGCTGCGCTCCGTTAAACCTGGTCCTGGGAAATGTCAGCCAGGGAAGCAGCAGCAATTATGACCCGGACCTGGTCGTTACTTATGACGAAGACATTGCTGGAGGTCTTCCGGCAGCCGGATCAAGAAATTTCAGGATGGGTTTTACCCCCTTCCCTTATGAGTATACAAATAAAGCAGTTGAATTTACCTATGCAAATGTGAATTATCATTCAGATATAGTGATCCATCATTTTGATAATGGTGTACCCTGGGATGAATCTCTTGATGATAAAAAGCTGCCGGGAAATATAAATCTGGACCTTAACAGCAGGATATCAAAAACGGGCCCGGGCAAGGATATTTACCTGGCTCTGACTCCTCTTTCCACCTACAGGGAAGGGCTTGCTGGATACTGGGGAGAGTCAGAGAATATGGGACTTCCTGAAGAATGGAAGCATAAAAGCTTTGATGATCCGGATGTGATTAAAGCCTTTTTAAACTACTGTATTTTTATGGTGGATAGGTTTGATCCGGAATATCTGGCTTATGGGATAGAAGTCAATATGCTGGGATATCATGATCCGGCTGCTTTTGAAGATTATCTTGTATTTCTGGCAAGTGTCTATCCTTCGCTTAAATCCCTTTATCCTCATCTTCCCATATTCCTTACCATCCAGCTTGAGACTTTCAACAATAATTTTGATACCCAGAAATATATCATGGAAGCCCTGCTTCCATACACAGATTATATTGCAATCAGCACTTACCCGTTCGGGAATTTTTTGGATCCTGGAGACATACCGGCTGACTGGTTCAGCCGGCTTTATGATATGGCTCCGGAAAAACCATTAGCAGTCACTGAGACATCCTTCCCTGCCCAGGACCAGTACCAGGAAAGTTATGGCAGGACCATAAAGGGTAATGAAGAGGGACAGCTGGAGTATATGAGGCTTTTATTTGAGTCCATGTCTGTCCTTGATCTCCGATTTCTCACATGGTTTGTAATACGTGATTATGACCAGTTATGGAAGGTCATGGAAGAAAATAATACTGACGAGATATTTAAGAGCTGGAGGGATACAGGCCTTATAGATGAAAAGGGTGGCCCGAGGCCGGCGCTTGGCTACTGGGACCGGTGGCTGGAAATACCTCATAATATATAAGGAAAGAAAAAAGACATGAAAAAGCATCATTCTTTTGAAGAAGTACTAAAAAAACTCCATTCGCTGGCAAAGCCTGAGAACCTGGTGGGGATGGCAAGGTTTGGGATAACCGGCGACAAAAGGCTTGGTATTTCCATGCCTGAACTCAGGAAACTTGGCAGGTCCATAGGGAAAGACCATAAAATAGCGCTAAGGCTCTGGGCAACCGGAATACAGGATGCTATGATACTGGCTGCACTGGTAGGTGACCCTTTGCAAGTCACTGAAGAACAGGCTGACAGCTGGGTGATGGATATCCATTCCTGGGATGTATGCGATCAGCTGTGTATGAACCTTTTTGAAAAGATCCCGTTTGCAGATAAGAAGATATGGGAGTGGTCGGAAAGAGAAGAGGAATTTGTCCGGAGGACAGCCTTTGCCATGATAGCCTGTATTGCCTGGCATGATAAGAAAGCTCCTGACAGCGAGATGATAAAATATTTTCCTGTCATAAAGAAAGGTGCGTCAGATGACAGGAATTATGTAAAAAAGGCTGTCAGCTGGGCGCTGCGCAATATCGGGAAA
>CAYPXQ010000189.1:0-3183 GCA_964414685.1 uncultured Actinomycetota bacterium | reverse complement strand
CTTACCTTTCCTGGGGCACGGCCGGTAAGGTTTTATGGGCAAATATGGTATATAACTCGGCTTATAGACTAACACAACAACTCAATAAAAGATCTTTATGTATCTCTTGTATTCATATGACTGGTCGTACTTTTTATCTTTATTCCTGGGAGTAAGAATGCCCAGGTCAATAAACCTGTCAATGACTTTTTGAGCTCCGGCCCGTGTAAAGCCTGTCCATTTCTGGATGATTATACAAACCTCAGTGAAGAGAAAACTTAAGCCCAGTTTGATCCCTGCTATGCCCTTCTTATACTCACCGCACATGCCTTGAACTCCGGTATCCTGGCCTTGGGGTCAAGCGCCGGATTGGTAAGCCTGTTGGCAGGAGCATCGGCATAATGGAAGGGGACAAATACAATGCCCTTCTTGATCCTGGAATCCACCAGGGCCCTGGTCTTTATGGCGCCTCTTCTGGTCTTAAGCTCCACCATTTCCCCGTCCTTTATCCCCAGTTTCCCGGCATCATCCTCATTTATATGGGCCTCTGCCATGGGGGCGATCTCATTTAATACATCCGCCTTTCCCGACATGGTCCTGGTGTGGAAGTGATAGAGGATCCTTCCCGTGGTGAGTATAAAGGGGTAATCTTTGTCCGGATTCTCTGCAGGAGGCCTGTGATCCACGGCTATGAAAGCGCCCTTGCCCCGGCTGAAATTTTTGGCATGCAGGATATCGGTTCCCGGATGGGCGCAGTCAGTGCAGGGCCACTGCAGGGTAGTATTTTTGAGCCTTTCATAATTGACTCCGCCATAGATGGGGGTAAGGCTGGCTATCTCATCCATTATCTGGCTGGCTGAGCTGTATTCCATGGAATAGCCCATCCTGGCTGACAGATCGCATATAATCTTCCAGTCAAGCCTTGCCTCTCCCGGGGACTCTATAGCTTTGTTTACCATCTGTATCCTTCTCTCGGTATTGGTAAAGGTTCCCTGTTTTTCGGCAAAGCTGGTGCTGGGTAGCACTATGTCGGCAAACTCGGCTGTCTCGGTAAGGAAGATATCCTGGACAGCTATAAACTCGAGCTTCTTTAAGGCTTCGGCTACATGCAGGAGATCCGGATCGCTTAACATGGGGTTTTCCCCCATTATGTAAAGAGCCTTAAGCTCTCCGCTTATTGCCCTTTCTATCATATCTGTCACTGCCAGGCCTTTTACCGGGGGAAGCTCTTTCCCCCAGGCTTTTTCGAATTTCTGCCTTATGTTTTCATCCTCCACATACTGGTAGCCGGAATAGACATTGGGAAGAGCTCCCATATCACAGGCGCCCTGCACATTGTTCTGGCCCCTTAACGGATTCACCCCGCCGCCCGGTTTTCCCACATTCCCGGCCAGCATGGCAAGGTCGGCTATGGCAACTACATTATCGGTGCCGCAGGTATGCTGGGTTATGCCCATGGAATAGAAGATAGAGGCAGGGTCAGCCTGGGCATACATCCTGGCTGCTGCTATCAGGTCATCTTTGTCAACACCTGATATTTCGGCTGTTTTCTCAGGTGTATAAGCATCCAGCTTCTTTACGAATCCTTCAAAGCCTTCCGTCTTTTGGCTTATATATTCCTTATCATACAGCCCCTCGTCATATATTATCTTAGCTATGCCCATAAGCACTGCAATGTCGGTGCCCGGTTTATGCCTGAGGTGGATAGCTGCATATTTGGTTATGGGTATGGCCCGGGGATCTATGACTATGAGCTTCAGCCCGTTCTCTATTACATTCCTTATTATCTCATAGCCGATGACCGGATGGGCTTCGGTGGTATTGGAACCTATGATGATGGAAGCTTTTGACTGTTTTATGTCTCCGATGGAATTGGTCATGGCGCCGCTGCCGAATGTGGGTATAAGGCCGGTGATGGTAGAGGCATGGCACAGCCTGGCGCAGTGGTCTATATTATTGGTGCCTATGGCAGCCCGCGCGAATTTTGACATCAAGAAATTTTCTTCATTGGTGACCTTTGCCGAGCTCAGTATGCCCACCGAATCGGGTCCGTATTTCTTTATGATATCTAAGAGCCTTCCGGCTGTCATATCCAGGGCCTCATCCCAGCTTATCTTTTCAAACTTTCCGTTCTTTTGTTTCTGCAGGGGATGGGTCAGCCTGCTTTCGTCCTGGACAAAGTCCATTCCGAATCGGCCCTTCACGCACAGGTTGCCCCAGTTGGGGGCTGCATCCAGGGGTGCAGATACATGGACCACCTTATTGTCCCTTATATGGAGGTCCATCTGGCAGCCCACTCCGCAGTAGGGGCAGGTAGTCCTTACCTTATCCACCTGCCATATCCTTGATTTCCTGAGATATGGTTTGGGCAGCAGCGCTCCCACGGGACAGGTTGATATGCAGTTGCCGCAGAAAACGCAGTCGGTATCCTTAAGCGACTGTTCGAATGCAGGCACGATCTCGCTCTCAAAGCCCCTGCCGGAATAGCCTATGGCATTGGAGCCTATAAAATCATCGCACATCCTGACACACCGGCCGCAGAGGATGCATTTCTCATTATCCCGGTATATGAAGGGATTATCATCAAGGACCTTCTTCTGGTGCAGGGCGCCTTTGAACCTGGAGCCGTCTATATCATAACGGTAGGCCAGGTCCTGCAGGACGCAGTTACCGGCGGATTCACAGGTCATGCAGTCCAGGGGGTGGTCCGAGATTATAAGCTCAAGGTTAAGCCTTACCAGGTTATTTATATGTTCGGAGTCAGTGGTGACCTTCATGCCTTCTTCGGCCACAGTTATGCAGGAGGGAACCGCCTCGGGTCTTCCCTCCACATCCACCAGGCACAGGCGGCAGGCGCCCTGGGGCTTTAGCCTGGGGTCATAGCAGAGGTGAGGGATAAAAATATCATTGGCCAGGGCTATCTCCAGGACAGTCTGTCCCTTTGTGCCGGTATAGCCCTTCCCGTTTATATCTATGGTCACATCTTTTGCATCCTTGGCGGGGGTCTCTGCCGGAGCCGGAATTGTCTTTTTGCTCATATCTTTTATGGGGTAGATTATTAAAAAAACTTAAATCATACTAGTAGGTTATAATAGATTATTTTACCTGAATTTACAAACAGTGAGTAAGGCGTCAGCCGGACCCGATTGTATTAAAACAGCCGTTATTATAGAATGAATATTTTATTTATAATATAATCTAATA
>CAYPXQ010000188.1:0-6167 GCA_964414685.1 uncultured Actinomycetota bacterium | reverse complement strand
GCTCCCGGTATCCTGCCCATTGCCCTCATCATGCCGCCCATCTTAAAGGGCATGGCATCTATAAGCTCAGGCCACATGGAGGCCATAAGGTCCGCAAATCCTCTGGGACTCATTAGGGCGATCATGGCTTCAAAAACAGCCCACTGCCTCTGGACCTCGGGATCCGGGTCTTCAAATTCATATCCCAGGGCCTGGCAGGCAAAATTAGCCAGGTCTATTATCTCAACCGGGAGCTGCTTTTTTTCAGCTGTCACCCGGAACTGGAACTCGCAGCAGGGGCACAGTGCAAGAACCTTTTCCGCTCCTGCTTCCACTGCTTCATCAAGCCTTTCCTTTCCCACCTCTGCCGCTACCGGCGGGTCTTTTATAAGTGTCAGGACGCTGCCGCAGCAGTGGGCCTCATCCCTTATATTTTCCATCTCCACCAGTTCTACGCCGGGTATGGCTTTTATAAGCTCCCTGGGCTCATCATAGACCCCGGATACCCTGCCTATATGGCAGGAATCATGCCAGGTGACCTTAACCGGTCCCCTGCCATTCCCATTTCCAGGGAAGACAAATTCCTTTGACCTTATCTTTTCCGCTACCAGTTCAGAGTAGTGCCTGGCCTTTATATCATATTCTATACCCAGTTTTCTTGCCCATTCCGGATAGACATTGCGCCACATCATGTCGCATGCAGGACAGGATGATATTACCGTATCTGCTCCCGCATCTTTTACTGCCTGTATGTTCTTCTTGATGGTATCGGCAAATACATCCCATTTACCGGCTACCAGCATGGGAGTACCGCAGCAGTTTTCCTTTTCTCCCAGTATGGTAAACTCCACCCCCGTCTCGTCAAGCAGCCTTACACCCGCCTTTCCGATGTCCTTCTCTACATAACTGGCAGTACAGCCGGCAAAATAGACATTCTTTGCTTTCCTTCCGGGACCATGTTTTTCCATTAAGTCTTCAGGAAACCAGTCTATGCGGTTCTTCCTGTAACCGGCCCAGATATCTCCCTGGCTGGTAAGGGCTGCTGCCATCATCTCGAATGGGGGTATGGTCATCTTCTTTTGTTTATGTATAAGCTGTCCCCTCATCTTGAGCCAGGAAGGCTCTATGGGAAGGTTGGCCGAACATCTGAGATTGCATAACTCGCACGTGGTGCAGGCCATAAAGGCATCGACCATATACTGGTCCCATTTTTCCCTTCCTTCAAGATATTCCCTGAGCCAGTACCATCTTCCCCTGGGACTCTGGCTTTCCCATCCCCTGCCGTAAAACTGGTCGCATTCAGGTACGCAGTAACCGCACTGGGAACAGGCATAAGCATACCATGAAACATCCCCGGGTATGCCTTTTATCTCTTTTTGCGGTATCCTTTCACCCAGTTCATGAGTTATCCTGTTTCCAAAAGGCCTTATAAGGGGCTCCATCAGGCTGGCAATCCCCATAAGCCTGCCTACGGTATTCCTATCTATGACCTTTCCCGGGTTCAGTATGCCCTGCGGGTCCGCTTTTTTCTTAAGCGACCTTATTCTTTCCAAACGTTTTCTTCCCAGGACCTTATCAGCCATATTGGAAAAATATATCCCGGTGGCATAAGGCCTTCCCCCATATTTCAGGGCTATCTTTATTATGGAAAGGGTAAGGGCAAATACAAAATTATAGCTGAATTTTCTCTGGTCGCTGGGAATAAATCCAAGCAGCACTACTTCTGGTTTCCCATCCCTTCCTTTTTTTATTACTACTCCTTCCTTTACCAGGGGCTGTTCGATCTTGGTCTCTATTTCGGAAAGGACCTTGCCCAGTTTCTCCAGGGGGACTATTACTTCAGCAGGCACCAGACTGGGCCCAAGCCTTTTTACCACCATGAGCTTAAACCTGTTTTTCCATTCATGTTCGGCCAGCCTGTCTTCAAGAAGCTTGCCCCCGGAATCTGCTATCATTCGGGGAAGCTCATCCATGACTTTTCTTTCATCACTCTTCCTGAATGTAAGGGTCACAATATATTTTTCCGGCAGTATTACCCTTTCTTCTGCTGCATGTCCGCCATGCTCCATAAGGGGAGCCTGGTTTTTTAGCTGGGCCATCCTGGGGTTTATAAAAAGAAGTGACCATATAGGTACTGCATCCTTTATAAGTGAACCGGAGAATTCCTGCAAGTCTGATGATGAATCAAAGGCAGCTGATATTACCTTCATCTCTTCCAGGGGCATCACTTTTATGGTCATCTGGCTTATCATGCCGGTAATCCCCTCTGCATCAGCGATAAGTCCCAGATCGTCACCTTCAAATTCTTTTATGCTTCCGTCAGCCAGGACTATCCTGGCACTTATAACGCTATCCCTGAATTCTCCCGCCTCATATGAGCCTATGCCAGAGCCTCCATGCGCCAGCCAGCCCCCTGCAGTGGACCCGGGATAACTGGATGGATAAAGCCTGAGTGTAAGGGCCTGTTTTTTCAGCTTTTTATCCAGTCTTTCCCAGATTATACCAGGCTGTATGGTGACCGTCATAGCATCAGTATCTACATCTATTATTTTATCCATCCTGTGAAAATCAACTACTATACCCTGCCGTACTGGAAGTACGCCGCCATAGCCTGAGGTAGCTTTTCCTCTAGGAGTAAGCGGTATTTGGTTTTTGGAAGCCCATGCACATAATTCGCCCAGCTCTTCTTCGGAATTCGGCTGGACTACAGCATCGGGAAGAGTATTCCCGATAAAGGGCCTGACCAGAGAAGGTACGGTAGCTATATCATGTCCGTATAATTTTCTTTCCGTCCTGTTAAAACATACCCTGTCTTCAAATCTGTCTTCCAGATACTTTCTATGTTGACGGGTAAAACTGCTCATAAAATCCTCCTATTTTATTAACTCACTTAACATCTTATTATTATCCCTGAATTTTTCTTTTACTATCTCACTTACCAGGTCGAAAGCCTTCAGCACCTTCGGGTCTGATATATGGTAATAAGTGCAATTTCCCTTTATATCGGATCTTACCAGGCCCCTGGACTTGAGTATTCCCAGGTGCTGTGAGATATTTGACTGGGAAGATTCAAGCTTTGCGGAAAGTTCATTTACATTCATGCTGCCGCTCCTCAAGGTGTCTATAATCGCCAGTCTTTTGGGGTTAGATATAGCCCTGCACAATCCTGCATGGAGCTCGTAAAATTCTTCTTTCTTTACCATAATACTAATATATTATGTATATTTCAATATATTGATATTATTATATTTATATATGCTAAATATGTCAAACTACTGGTGATCTTAGTTTGGCGGAGAGCCAGAAATTGTAATTCTAATGGTGGGCCCACCAGGACTTGTTCTTTCGTCTCGCCTGCGGCTCGCTGCAGAGACGCAGACTCCCTCGCTTCGCCTCGGTCCGTCTTTTCAAGTCCTTACGAAACGTGGATCCACCACGTTTCTAGCAGTTATAGATCTATTCCTCCCGGCGGTAATATTGGGTTCAAAGTGGTGGGCCGAACTGGTCTGTAACAAGAACTTTTTTAATTAGAGAAAAAATCAAATACTAAAAAGGATTACAAGTTTATCCAATCTGATTTTTTAATCCCAGCCTGTTTCAAGATCCTTGTTAATAATCCTGTACCAATATCTGATTTATGAGGATTTGGTAATCTTAGAGTGAGGTTTCCTTTTTCCATGAATTGGTGTTTGCCGCCTGAATATGGTCCAGAGAAACCTAATTTCCTTAAATATCTTATCAACTCGCTTCTCTTAATTGGTCCTATGGCTGGCATTATACCGCAATCTTTTTTATCTTTAGTTTAATCCCCTCGATTTCCGGTATGGGAAGATTTCTGGAAATCCTTAGAAAAAGCCATTCTTCCAATACTTCCTCCAGCTCTTCCCTGCAGTCTTCCAGCGTATCAGCATTTGCATATATCCCTTTAAACCCAGGTATTTTACCATAATAGGTATTATCATCTTCCAGTATTTCATACCTGGCTTTTTTCATTGCTGATAAGATATATTTAGATAACATATTATTCTCCATCCTTTTCTGATCAGTTTATAATTATAACAGATTATGGTTTTTTACTAACAGGTTTTTATTTAATGGATTCAGATATACATATATTCTAGTGGGATAATACCATATTTATGAACTTTAAACAATTGTGTATTTGTATAATTTGTGGGCCGAACTGGTCTGTAACATGAACTTTTTCGATAAAAGAAGAAATCAAATATTGATGCATCAAAAAGGGGGTATACCCACTTCGGCAAACGTCAGTAACGTCAGTATCATCAGCGGATTTGTCATATTTTTATTAACATTTTTATCTTTTTAATAACATTTAAATTTTTGCTATTAACTGATTTTTTCCAGTAATTCCGTTACGCTTTGTTATAATTGTCTCCGGTTGGAGCCCGCGACCCGTATTACACAAAGGAGATAGTCAAAAATAGGTGAAATGTGATTATATTACATACCATATTAAAGATAAAACTGCAAGGGCTTTGAAATTAGTTTGAAGTTTTTCTCTTTATCTTTCGGGCGGCAGCCCGTCCCCTTAAAACAGTCAGTTTTAAGGGGATAATCTTTATGTGGCCCGATGCTTGAATTTACTGTCTGAATTGCAAAGGAACCGATACCTGCTTAGATCTGGAATATTTCTATTTATGTCTATTTATGTATTTATGTATGCTGGTGGGCCTATCTGGTCTGTAACAAGAACTTTTTTATTAAAAGAAAAAATAGAATATTAAGATTTAAACAGTCCTCAGATCTAAAGATCTAATAATAGATATTTATAGGCAGGTATTACTTCAATATTAATCCCATCTATCTTATACATTAGTTCTTCACTATGTGTAATTATAGATCCTTTTTTTAATTTAAATTCCTTGCAAGCGCTGATAAGACCTCTTTCTTCTCTGTTTTTTGTATCCTGGTCACTAATATCATAACACACCTGGATTGCTTCACTCACTCCTTCATTTTCTGTTATTAAGAAATCACATCCATGGTTGGTGCTATAATAATAGGTGTTTTTTCCTTTTTTTATAAGTTCCAGAAATATCAGATTCTCCAGGGTTGCCCCTTTATCTCTCATAAAAAATGTATTTATTGAGGCAGCAAGACCATTATCAATAGAATATACTTTTTTCCTTGAAAACTCCTGTTTTACCACTGAAGGCAAATACCTGGGCAGGAATAATGCCAGATATATTGATTCTACATAATCCTGGAACTCATATATAGTGTCCTTGCTGATCTTATAGCCCTGGGATTTTATCTCATTATAGATCTTATTAGCGCTAAATTCTTTGGAGCTATTTCCTATTACCCTTTTACAAAAATATTTCAATATAGCTGTTTGGGTGATCTCATATCTTTCGATAAGGTCCCTGAATATCATGACATTAAAATATTCTTGTAAGACATTATTCTTTATCTCTTCATCAATAAATATAAGTTCAGGAAAACCACCTTCTAATAAAAATACATCAAATGAATTGATAATTGCTGAAACTGATCTGGTGGAATTTAAGTTTATATTTATATCTTTAAAATCAAGGTATTCCCTGAAATTTAAAGGAAATATATCATAATTTATGCTCCTGCCCCTTAATGATGTAGATATTTCCCTGCTCAATAACCTGGAGTTGGAACCTGTAATAAATACGTTCTTTGAGATCTGTTCATATACTCTTCTTACAAATCTTTCCCATCCATCTATATTCTGGATCTCATCAAAGAAGAAATAACATTTACTGAGATCATTTTTGGGATATAATTCCTGATAAGACTCAATAATGCTATTAAACTCAAAGGTTTTCTCGTCGATTCTTTCATCCTCAAAATTAAAATAAAGACAATTACTTATTTCTATCTTTTCTCTGGTTAGTTTGTCAATAATATTATATAGATGGTAGGTCTTTCCGCTTCTTCTGACTCCCGTTAAAGCGATTATTTTTTTGGAATTGATGGGGATTTGCAAGAGCCGGGATTTTACAGGTGGTATACCCTTTTCATAAAAATCTGTTATCAGATTCTTTATTATTTCTTTCCTCATGATAAGGAAATTATATATAAAAAGTTTCCTTTTGTAAAGGAAATATTAATCATGGTGGGCCCACCAGGACTTGTTCTTTCGTCTCGCCTGCGGCTCGCTGCAGAGACGCAGACTCCCTCGCTTCGCCTCG
>CAYPXQ010000187.1:0-8026 GCA_964414685.1 uncultured Actinomycetota bacterium | reverse complement strand
AAAATAAAAAAGATCCATTAATATGATTATAATTCAAAACCGGATTTAAATGAATTTAAGATTTGGTAGCGGGGATAGGATTTGAACCTATGACCTTCGGGTTATGAGCCCGATGAGCTACCAGACTGCTCCACCCCGCGCCGGATATAGCGGCTACTTTTAAACCGCATACATATTATAATGATTTTATTTTAAATGTCCAATGCGAATTTTTTCTGATTTCCCTATAGTTGGTTGAAGAGCACTTTATAGTCATAGTCTGGAAATAGAATGGGAAGGATTTTTTAACTAAATAAAATCGCGGCAAACAAGAATTATTCTACTTCTCCAGTTTCTCCCCGGTAGATACCCTCTTTTAGCTTTTTAATAAAACAAATTATGCGTTCAAAATCATACTGCTTATAAAACAGCATATCTGATGCTAGTTTATAACTGGATTTTTCAGAAGTCTCCTCATCCAGGATCTCTTTCAAATACCCAAGAGTCTGGACATCACATATTTTTTTTATATCTCTACCCAGAAGAACAATTCCAGCAATCTGATTATCAAAACCCTCACTCTCTAATACTGACAATTCTGACTCATATAATCTTTCAAAGTTACCAGCCATCTCATAGTTTTTCATAATGAATAGAAGATCTTCTGCATCCTTCCTTCTGTTTGGATAACCATCTTTCCAGGAGATCAGCTTCAATAGGGTTAAACCAGGCAGAGTTGGAATCCTTATTTCCAGGACCGGTTTTTCTTTTAGCCTGACAACTGTTGAATATCTATAAACTTCATCAAAACCCATAACGGTCATCTTGACCTCATTTTGCGGCGGCCAGGCTATAGTTTTTTCTTTGCCGGATATCTGACCGAAAGGAACAATGTCAATTATCATATTTCCATATCTCATTCTATGCTGTTCTCTGTGTCTTTCAAAATTTCCAGTATTTTCCAGGGTGCTAATTATTTTTTCAAAGTCCTTCCAGGTTGACACTTTTATCCCGATATCTATATCCATAGTCAATCTTGGTGCCTTAATGCCATAAAAATACTCCATAATTATATCCCGGGAAAGTGCGCCGATGATTAAAAACGGTATTTTATATGAATCTGCAGAACTCTTTATGATCTCAATGGCGGGTAAGTAGATATTATCGATCTTGCCTGAAACGTTTATCGATATATTCCTCATATATTTCCTTTGCTACCTCTACGGCTCTCTGGTCACCTGTATTTAAAAGATCTGAATAAACCAGGATAGGGTCTGCAATCACATCTTGACAGTCGCTAAAATGCCAGAACCTTTTAAAAAAGGCTATATCTCCTCGGTCATCTTTACGGAGCCTATTTTTTATCACTATCTTTTTATACTTTTCAGTATCTGTATATATAATAATCTCATTCGGCTTTGTATATCCTATTAACTTATTTGCAGCAACCTCTCCTCCCCATTGAGCCTGGGCGGGATCAAGTATTTCTTCTCTCCACCAATTATTCGGGCCCGTGAATCTATCTATTAATAACTTTGGTCTTAATCTCTCATTAAACTCAATACACCATCTATTGAAAAGATTTTTTTTGTTAAGCAGTTTCCTTATTTTTTGGCCCATCATTATTACATAACCCTGCCGGTTAAGGTCCTTTATGGTCCCGGCTGCCGTACCCAGAGACACACCCGCTATTTCTGCAATATCCCTGTAGGGCTTTTTGATGTTTTCAGGGTTGATCAATAAAACATATATTATTTTCAAACCTCCAGGCTCAAATATATTGAACCTCTTATTGATGAGGCTGCCTTTATATGGTTTATTCCCTTTTATAAAAATGTATATGGGATAATTGTCTATATAAGCATTACCGGCTGCATCGATAAATTGTATTTTCTTTTCCCTTAGTTCTTCTGCTTTTTTATTATTTATATATCCAGATATAAGCAGTATAGGCACTTTTATATTTTTCTTTTGCTGTGCCAAAATACCAATAACAGTGTTATTGACATTATTGTGTATTTTGAAATGGTATTCCAGATCTCTTCTATGATACCTGAACCTGACCAGCCCATCGAATATGCTGTTGGGGCCATCTAAACCTGTTTTTTCAAATTCTGCATTTTTCAGGATATGCTTATCCTTATTGAATTCTTTGATTACCTTATCGATAATATCATTTTTTATTTTTTCTTTCATTATTTGTATATTTATATTATTTGTTCATTAATATTGTACATAAATATATATTGAACATTATATATTATTTATAATATATATACTTAAATAAATCAAGATTTTTATCTTAAATTACAGCAGTTACTGTCTTTATGGTGGGTATATGGAATCTTATACTTTTATCGGTCACAAAAGCTAATGTGGTAAATAGATCGATATATTATCTGAACATGTATTAGCTTTTTAAACATCCTTATCCTTTTTATCTATTTCATATCACCTTTGCGGATTAAGTAATTTTTTCAGAACCCTATAATCCTCATTGTCCCTTACAGAGTAAGAATACTTATCTCCCCCTATTGTCTTAATGGTAAGGCCATTAGAAATATCGCTAAATGTTATTTTTTCAATAGTATCAAGCGGGATCCTGATATAGCCTGAACAACTTTCAGCAAATTGCCGTCTCTATAGGATTATAGTACAGACGGCTAAAACTGATATAGTTTGTTTGTTCTTGATGATCAAAATCCATCTTAAAAATCTTTTAGTCGGCTTTCTGCACTGCCTTGGTGTATGGCTGCAGATCCCCAGGGGAATTATTTATAGATGAACCGTAAGCATTCGTTCCTTCTCATTATAGTCCTTCTCCAGGGAGACGCTCTGGGGCTTGATCTTCTCCCCTGCCAGGGATAAAAGCCCCTCTCCGGTTATGGGGTCTGTCTCGAAGATGATGCAGGCTCCCGGGGCCAGTATTTCCTTTATCCTGGAAAGGATCTTCTCATATGACTCCAGCCCCGTATCCCCTGCCAGCAGCGCTTCGGCCGGCTCATATTCTTTTATCTCCCGGGGCAGTCCTTCAAAGCCGGACCGGGTCACATATGGCGGATTTGATACTATAAGATCCACCTTTTTCCGGTTATCCGAGAACCAGCCTGTATCCTCCCCAGGCAGGATATCACAGCATATAAGGTCTATGGCCTTCCTGCTGTCGCCGGACAGGATGCTTTCCATATTTTTCCTGGCTATTTCTATGGCCCTGCTGCTGATATCAGTGGCAGTAAGGGTGATGCCTTTCTTCTTATGCGGCAGCTTCTGCCCAAGCTCCGCATACAGGCTTATGGCAATGGCTCCGCTTCCTGTACCGATCTCTAAAATATTTAGATCATCCCTGGTCTCAAGCATGCCGCATGCTTCCCTAAGCGCCTTTTCCACCACCAGTTCAGTCTCCGGCCTGGGTATAAGCACATTTTCGTCTACATAAAGAGTTATATTGCGGAAATGGGCCTGGTTCAGGATATACTGTATGGGGACATGCTCCAGCCTTTTCATTATAAAGCTTTTATAAGCCGCAAGTTCCCCGGGTTTCAATATCCGGCCGTGATCGAGGTAAAGTTCCATCCTGGTAAGTCCCAGCACCGAAGCCAGCAGAAGTTCTGCCGAAAGCCTCGCCTGGGGAATGTCTTTTTTCCCAAAGAAGTCAATACCCCACTCCAGCATTTTTTTTACAGTCCAGGTCTCCAAAGCACCTATACTCCAAGGTTTTCCAGTTTTTTCTCCTCATCAGCACCCTTAAGCGCCATTACCAGTTCTTCAAGATCGCCTTCCAGGATCTCTTCCAGCCTGTACAGGGTAAGGTTTATCCTGTGGTCAGTCACCCTTCCCTGGGGATAATTATAGGTTCGTATCCTCTCACTGCGGTCCCCGGTACCTATCTGCATCCTGCGCTTTTCCGTTTCCTGGTCTCTCTGTCTGGCCTCTTCTTCCTCCTTAAGCCGGGCTCTCAGGATCCTTAATGCCTTTTCCTTGTTCTGGAGCTGCGATTTTTCATCCTGGCAGCTGATCACAATACCGGTGGGGACATGAGTTACCCTTACTGCCGAATCCGTGGTATTTACCGACTGGCCTCCGGGCCCGCTGGAGCGGAATACGTCTATCCTGAGATCCCCGGGATCTATCTCGACTTCCACTTCCTCTACTTCGGGAAGTACGGCAACAGTAGCAGTTGAAGTATGGATCCTGCCCTGGGACTCGGTAGCAGGGACCCGCTGTACCCGGTGGACCCCCGATTCATATTTCATGGTGCCGTAGACATCCCTGCCCTCTATCCCGAATATTATTTCCTTGAAACCTCCTATGCCCAGCTTATTGGAGCTTAGGGCCGAATGCTTCCATTTTTTTCCTTCGGCATATCTTGTATACATACGGTGGAGGACTCCGGCGAACAGGGCAGCCTCATCGCCGCCGGCCCCCGCCCTTATCTCCACGATGACATTTTTACTGTCATTGGGGTCTTTGGGGGCAAGCATTAGCTTTATTTTTTTTTCCAGTTCTTCTTTTTTCTTGCTGCTGCTGGCAAGTTCCTGGCTAAGGAACTCTTTCATATCCTCATCATGCTCCGAATCTATCATCTCCCTGGCATCTTTTATGGAAGCCAGGACTTCCCTGTAATTGCCGGCAAGTTTTACCCCTTCTTCCAGTTCCGAGGCTTTTTTCCCGTATTGTCTTATCTTTTCAGGATTGGAAGCTACTTCCGGCTGGGAAAGCTTTGCCATCACTTTCTTATGTTCGTCTTCGATTATCTTAAGTTTTTCCAGTAGTTCGCTCATATTGGATTACCGTCCCATACTGATATGGATTGATCAAAAAGAAATTTAATATATTAAGAAGAATGCTAGCCAGAGGTAGTCTCCAGGACTGACCTTCCATTTTTCAGGTCTTCTTCGGCTTCGATCACCCGGTTAAATGAGCTCATGGCTACTTCCAGCTGGGAATCATCAGGTTCCCTGGTGGTTATCTTCTGCAGGAGCAGGCCGGGATAGAATAGAATATTGACTATCCGGTATTTTGAGAACTTTCCTGCCAGCTTTATAAGCTCATAGGATATACCCGCTACCACCGGTATCAGGAGCACCCGGTAAAGTATCCTCAAAAGAAGCGGGGGCCGCCCCAGCAGTGCAAATACAAATATAGCTACCACCATTACTATAAGCAGGAAACTGGTCCCGCATCTTACATGAACGGTAGTGTACTTCCTTATATTCTCCAGTTTTAACTCTTCATCATGCTCATAGGCCTGTATGGTCTTATGCTCCGCCCCGTGATACTGGAATATCCTTTTTATGTCCTTAAGCTGTGATACCAGCAATATATAAGCCATGAAAAGAGCAATCCTTACCAGTCCCTCCAGCAGGTTATATACAATGGTATTGGGAAAATATGCGGAAAAGCTCCTGCCTATTAGGGTAGGCAGTACAAAAAAAACACCCACTGCGAATATGACGGCGATCAGGATGGCAATAGTCATCTCTTTCTTTGAGAACTTTATATCTTCTTCTGTAGCCTCATTGACCGAATAACTGAGAGCCCGGAAACCCAGGGCCATGGATTCTATGAGGTTTACCACTCCTCTTATGAAAGGAAGTCCCAGGAACCTGTTATTCACAGTCAGGGAAGAGTTTTTGTAAAGGTTTGTAAATATGGTATTGTCAGGCCTGCGAACTGCCAGTGACCAGAAGTGCTTGCTTCTCATCATGACCCCTTCGATCACAGCCTGGCCGCCTACCTGGTATTTGTTGTCTTTCTCCGGCATTAAATCTCTTTTCCGGGAAGGATGTCTGGTTCCTCCGCAGATCGCTTTTATTTTTTGGCCTTGACCAGACGCTTCTTAAATCTCTCTACCCTGCCTCCGGAGTCTACCAGTTTCTGCTTTCCTGTATAAAATGGATGGCAGGCGGAACATATCTCCACCTTTAATTCTTTTTTTGTAGACCTGGTCTTAAAGGTATTGCCGCATGAGCATGTGACCAGGCTTTCCGTATATTTTGGATGTATTTTCTCTTTCATCTTTTTCCTTTATCTGTATAAACTTTATACCAGTGATTCCAAATGCTAAATCTTATCATAAATCAGGGTTTCCGTAAACATCGGTTTATATGCACAGGGAAAAGCCCGGACCGGCAGCTAGCCTTTGTGTTTATTGAAAGTAGCCTGTATAGCATTAAGGAAATCCTTGTTGGACCTGGTATTCTTTATATAGTCTATCAGCTGCTCCAGGGCCACATCAGGTTCTTTTTCAAATATAAGCCTTCTCAGCCGCCATACCACTCTTGCTTCTTCCTTATCCATGAGAAGCTCCTCTTTCCTGGTGCCTGATTTGGTTATATCTATGGCAGGGAAGATCCTCTTATCAGCCAGCGACCTGTCAAGGTTTATCTCCATATTGCCCGTCCCCTTGAATTCCTCGAATATAACGTCGTCCATCCTGGAACCGGTATCTATCAGTGCGGTAGCCAGTATGGTGAGGCTTCCTCCGTTCTCGATATTCCTGGCCGCCCCGAAGAACCGCTTGGGCGGGAAAAGCGCGGAAGAATCAACACCCCCGGAAAGTACCCTGCCGCTGGCAGGTATGGACAGGTTATATGCCCTGGCCAGCCTGGTTATGCTGTCCAGGAGTATCAGTACGTCCCTGCCGTGTTCCACCAGCCTTTTTGCCCTCTGGAGCACCAGTTCTGCTACCTGGATATGATTGTCAGACGGCTGGTCGAATGTAGAGCTGATGACTTCTCCCTTGACGGACCTCTCCATGTCGGTTACTTCTTCAGGCCTCTCATCTATAAGCAGGACTATTATATTTACTTCCGGGTTATTCTCGGAAACGCTGTTTGCCAGGTCCTTAAGTATTGTGGTCTTGCCTGCTTTTGGCGGCGAAACTATAAGTCCTCTCTGCCCTTTTCCGATGGGGGCTATAAGATCGATTATCCTGGGTGATATATTTTCAGGATCCTTTGTCTCCAGTATCAGCCTGTCAATAGGATATATAGGGGTAAGTTTTTCGAAAGGAAGCCTTGTCCTGATGACATCCGGTTCCTCTCCATTGACTTTTTCTATCCTTAAAAGTGCATTATATTTCTCGCTGTCTTTGGGAGGCCTTACCTGGCCGTAGACCTCGTCACCCTGTCTCAGCCTGAACCTTTTGATCTGGGACTGGGACACATAGATATCCCTGGAACCGGCCAGGTATCCGCTGGTCCTCAGGAATCCATAGCCATCAGCCAGTATATCCAGGATGCCCTGCATCCTTTCCTCATATACCTCTATTTCTTTTTTCTTCCTATCGGTATAATTGTTTTTCTTTTCCCTGGCTTCTTTTGAATCATCCTTTTTTATGAGCTCCCTTATCGTATCCGGTATATCCGACCTTTTTTCCGGAAGGAATACTTTTTTCATAGCCGGGCCTTCAGGCTTTTTGATGTCTTTTTCTGCTCTGGCACCTTCTTCCAGCCCGGGAGAAGCAGTTTCTTCCTTCATAACAGCTTCCCGGGAACTTTTTACGCTCTCATTTATTATATCGGCAGCTTCTTTCTTCATATCATCATCAGTAAAACTTTTTTCATCAATTGTGACGCCCGGCTCTTTTTTGGCGGTACTATCCTGCTGTGTACCGTCACCGGACACTTCTTCCATGATCTTCTCTATAAGCTCTTTCTTCTTTAGCCTGTATGTGCCCGGAATATTGAGCTGTCCGGCTATGACCCTGAGGTCTGGAAGCAGTTTTTCTTTTAATATGTCTTTATTTATGTTTTCCATACCCGGCATTTCTAAAATGCTCCTTTCATCGTATTTCTGGCTTGTACGTATTTATATAAACAGTACTGTTTTAATATCATTCCAGAATATTCTATTGGAATTCCTTAACCCTATTTCCTAAAAATATTTGATAAGAATAAAAAATTGCTTGTTCTATATTGAATAAGGATTTATGTAAATCATGCCTGCCCCGGCCTTAGGGCCTGTGCCTGTATAAATTAATTTTGAGACTTTAAGGTCTGATTATTTTGAAGAAACTCCTATTTCGCCAATACTATCTAAAACT
>CAYPXQ010000186.1:0-1515 GCA_964414685.1 uncultured Actinomycetota bacterium | reverse complement strand
CACTCGCCGGTATTTGCCGATGAAAACCATGATCCATCACATGCATACCAGATAGATGACTTTGCAAAATCCTGGGTTATTTATGCAACTCTTTACCATCGGGACAGGGGGGATTATTATAGATTTACAGCTTCCAAAGGAGACAGGATATATATATCCTTAATGGCTGCCCGGGACCCGGAAGACTCAGGATTCCTGCCTTCTATTGCTCTACTTATCCCAAATTCAGAAAAAAAAGATGAACTTCCATCTTATATCGATATACCTCCGGGATGGGGTGCTATGGTTATTGCCGGCAAGGACCCCGGGAAAGCCTCATATGAGCCATTTACCCCCGGCTGGATCTATGATATTGCCAGTCTTGACATTGATGCCCCCGAAGACGGTACTTATTATATTGTGGTCTTTGATGAATCGCAGAATACAGGCAACTACAGCCTGGCTGTAGGATATGTGGAATCATTTACTTTAAGGGAATGGGTAATGATACCTTTTTCTGTGCATAATACTTATGCCTGGGAGGGACAGGACCTTTTTGTAACATATCTACCCATAATCCTTACAGTAGTTATAGGAAGCATTCTATTATTTTTAAGAAAGAGAAAAGGTAAAGACCCCACAGGCTTATCTAAGTGGCTGGCAGCTTTTGCCGGGCTTACTTTTTTTGGCACATCATTTAGCATTCTATATCAAATGGCACTGGCAATATCTATTACCGGATTTACTGCAGCAGTTATTGTCACGATAATAATATCTGCAATTGGTATTGTTCTCGGTGTGTTATCTTTATTATATGCACTGAGAAAGAGACAGGTATTGACAATAGGAAAAAGGATCCTGCTTATTATCATAGGTATTATTTCTATTTTTAGCTGGTCAGGCTTTTTCCTGGGGACATTCCTTGCCATCCTGGCTGCAGTTGTCCCGCCATATAGTCCCTCAAGAAAATAAAAAAGATTACTGAAAGGAAAATAATGAAGGTATTGATAACAGGGGGTACCGGATTTATCGGTGCCCAGGTCACTAAAAAAATAATTGAGCAAGGCAATCAAGCAATACTGCTTATCCGTTCTAAACCGAGACCTGACAATGAACTTTTACTTCCAGGGGTATCCTTTGTTCAGTATGGATATGAAAAAGACAGCAAGATACCGCTTGAACTGATGCAGGGGGTAGACGCTGTTATAAATATGGCTGGGGAGCCCATCTTCACGGGAAGATGGAATAAGGAAAAAATGATGAAAATCAGGGAAAGCAGGATAAATATTACCAGGCAACTGGTAGATGCGATCTCCTGCATGAAAGAAAAAAGACCGGGTACTCTCATAAGTGCTTCAGCTGTGGGCTATTATGGGCCATGTGATGATAAAGAGATTAATGAGGACTCTCCTTCCGGAAATGATTTCCTTGCCAAAATCAGCGCACAGTGGGAAGCAGAAGCATTAAAAGCAGCTGATCTTGGTGTCCGTGTGGTTATATTACGTACTGGTATTGTACTGAATAAGGGAGGCGGCG
>CAYPXQ010000185.1:0-3055 GCA_964414685.1 uncultured Actinomycetota bacterium | reverse complement strand
ATCCATTAATAAAACAGATAAAAATCCGGCTTCAGGATTTCAGGCTGCAATTTATAGATACCCTTCTTAAGTATCTCAAAATATTCCCTGGCCTCGCTGTTTATCTTATCATACATCTTAAGGGCGTCCGAAGCCGAAGACTACCCTGGATGGCGCGGCAGTGGTATAATAACTATGTTTTAAAGTATCTTGCATCAAACTCAAACCAGAAGATGGACGATACCGACAGGATAATAGAAGGTACTTTTGCCAGCTCCCTTTTCAGGAGGAGGCCCGGGCCGATCGTAAGATATGCGCCTGCGGGGGAGATGATACCGGTTGCCTGCAGGAAGTGCGGGGCGGTATTTCTAACAAAAAACATAGCCTATATAGGATACAGCAAGATATATTTTGGAGATGACTACGATAAATGCCAGAAGTGCAGCGATGACGGCCATGTCGCAAGATATCTGAGGCCTGACAGGAATCGGTATATAAAGGGGCTAAGAAGATAAAAAATAGGCGCTGTGCCATGCGGGCTATCAGGTATGAAACCTGCAGATAAGCTTCTGGCGTAAAGATTTTCCCCTGCTTTTACATATTCAATGAATAATATATAATAATATTTATGATATTTATCTTTATACTATTTTAAGTTAAAATATATAAAGTTAATTATATAATTATAATGATTTATGTATAAAGTTATATAAGAATATTTTTAATTTATATTTAGATCCTGATAAATATAGGAGTGTCCTTATGAGTGATACAGTGCGGAAGACCGCAGTTTTCAAAGTCAGGCCAGAGATGGATTACTATAATAAATTGGATTCTTTCCTGGAAGGCTGCCAGGTGATAGGTTTTGACTGGAGGTATCTATACCTGAATAATGCTGCTGTAAAACATGCCCGAAAAACCAGGGAGGAATTGCTGGGCCGGACTATGATGGAGGCTTATCCGGGCATTGAGAATACTCTTCTCTATAAAAAGCTCAAAAAAAGCATGGAAAAAAGAATACCCTCTATGATCGAGAATGAGTTTACCTACCCTGATGGAGCCGGGAGCTGGTTTGAATTGAGGGTCGAGCCTGTTCCCGAAGGCATATTTGTCCTTTCCATAGATATAACAAAACGTAAAAATGCAGAAGAATTCATGAGATTTACTAATGTCCTGCTATCTACCCAGCTGGAATCTTCGATTGACGGTATCCTGGTGGTGAGCGATGAAGGCAAAGTCCTGTCATATAACAAAAAGTTTTTAGATATCTGGAGTATCCCGGCACATAAGGCTGAGAACGGTATAGTTTCGACGGTAATAAACATGATGGCTGATAAGGCTGATGACAGTAAAAAGTTCCTTGAAAAGATGGAATATCTTTGTGCTGACAAAGATGAAAAAAGCCGTTATGAAGTCGAGCTGATAGACAGCAGGATACTGGATATGTATTCTTCCCCCATGCTGGGACCCGATGAGAAGTATTATGGAAGAGTCTGGTATTTCAGGGATATAACAGACCGGAAAGTATATGAAGATGAGCTTAAGAAAAGCTATTTATCCCTTAAGAAAAACCTGGGAGATATGATCGACACCATAGCTAAGATCGGTGAGATGAGGGATCAATATACTGCGGGGCACCAGAAAAGGGTGGCCTATCTTGCAGTTGAGATAGCAAGGAAGCTGGGACTTGACCGGGAACAGCTGGAAGAGATAAATATGTCAGCCATGGTCCATGATATAGGCAAGATACATATCCCATCGAGCATACTTACCAGACCGGGAAAACTGACAGACCTTGAGTTCAGCCTGATAAGGACTCATCCGGAAGGCGGATATAACATTATCCAGAATATAGATTTTCCTGCTTCAGTGGCGAAAACTATACTGCAGCATCACGAAAGGATGGACGGCTCCGGCTATCCTAAAGGACTGGGGGAAAAAGATATTTGCCTGGGAGCAAGGATAATTGCCGTGGCAGACGTAGTCGAAGCCATGGCATCGCACAGGCCTTACAGGCCAGCTCTGGGGATAGACCTGGCAGCACAGGAGATAAAGGAAGGCAGAGGCATCAAGTATGATGCTGATGTGGCAGATGCATGTATTGCGATTATTAGCAGCAGCGGATTCAAATTCGTTGCCGAGGAGAAGGATGATCAGCCTTTTTAAATGATACAATATTCGATATGGTAAACTGCCGCCCTGGTATTTTTGTCTATTAGTACCTCTTCTTGATCAGGACATATGCTAAAAAGTTATAATATATTAGAATTGGATTATCTAATAAAGGGGCAATAATAATGCTTGGAGCAATTGCGGGAGACATCATAGGCTCAGTCTTTGAATTTAACAATACAAAGACTGCCGGCTTCCCTCTTTTCAGCAGGGGTTCTGATTTTACCGATGATACAGTTCTTACTGTGGCAACTGCAGACTGCATACTTAATTCTGGAGATTATGCGGAATATTACCGCAGATACTACAGGTCATATCCCGGAAGGGGATATGGAGGCATGTTCCATGAGTGGGGAAGGTCGGATGTAATGGGCCCGTATAACAGCTTTGGAAACGGCTCTGCCATGAGGGTAAGCCCAGTGGGCTTTGCATTTGGGAGCATGGAGGATGTGCTGGCAGAGGCAGAGAGAAGCGCGGCAGTGACTCATGACCACCCTGAAGGGATAAAAGGAGCCAGGGCGGCTGCGTCGGCTGTGTATCTTGCCAGGAAAGGGATGTCAAAGAAACAGATAAGAGAGTATATAGAAGATAGTTTCTCTTATAATCTCAGCTGCAGGCTGGATGATATAAAGGATGTCTACCGGTTTGACGAGACCTGCCAGGGAAGCGTACCCCAGGCGATAACTGCTTTTCTTGAGTCGGAAAGCTTTGAAGATGCAATAAGAAAAGCTGTCTCGATCGGGGGAGACAGCGATACGATAGCCTGCATAACCGGAGGCATAGCAGAGGCTTTCTACCGGAAAGTGCCCGCTGATATCAGGGATGAAGCCATGTCCAGGCTGGACAGCAGGATGATCGACGTAATAGACCGGTTCTGTAAAAGATTTAAGCCGGGGCAATACCA
>CAYPXQ010000184.1:0-5092 GCA_964414685.1 uncultured Actinomycetota bacterium | reverse complement strand
ATAAACATCAAAGCCACCACCACCGAGCATCTTGGTTTCTGCGGCAGGAAAGAAGGCATAGCCGCCCAGGCCATAGTACTTTTAGATAAATACTGATATATTTTATCATAAGAGACTTGTCAAGTATGGAAGTATTGACAGTATAGAATTATTTATTAAAAGGTATAATGAATTGATTAGAAACAATTGCCAATATGGATAATCTAGATATTATATTTCTATATTCACAGGACTGTTGATCAGGCACATTTTAAAATAGAAAAAACAACCTTTGAAATAGCATATTTATTATGTTAATTTTGTATCGGCAATAAAAGAAAATAAGAAAATTGACAGTTTCAGGTTGATCTATGGGACTTATAAGTGAACTAAAGGAACTCGTGGGAGCAGCCAGGGAGAAAGACCCTGCCGCCACCAATGCCTTTGAGATAATAATGACATATTCCGGCGTGCATGCCATCATAAATCACCGCATAGCAAACTGGATGTTCAGGCGAAGGATACCGTTTCTTCCCCGGTTAATATCCCAGTGCTCCAGGTTTTTTACCGGAATAGAGATACACCCCGGTGCTTCCATAGGCAAAAGGCTCTTTATTGACCATGGCATGGGAGTGGTGATCGGCGAAACATCGGAGATCGGCGATGACGTTACTATATACCAGGGAGTCACCCTGGGAGGTACGGGCAAGGAAAAAGGCAAGAGGCATCCCACCATAGGGGACGGGACCATAATCTCCGCCGGAGCCAAGGTGCTGGGTTCCATAAACATAGGCAAAAATGTCATCATCGGGGCCAGTGCCGTGGTAATAAAGGCAGTTCCCGATGATTGTACCGTGGTCGGCGTGCCGGGAAATATCGTAAAGATCGGGGGAGAAAAGGTGCTTTCTGACGCCCGTCACAGGATGCATCTGCCTGATCCCGTAAGTGATGTATTGAGCGATGCCTGCGCCCGTATTTCACTTCTGGAAAAACAGCTGAAAAAATACCAGGAAAGCAAAGCAAAGGAGAAAAAGAGTTGAGTATAAGGCTGTACAATACGCTGAGTAGGAAAAAGGAAGAATTCATCCCCAGGGTTGAGGGCAAAGCAAATATATATGTATGCGGGCCTACCGTATATAACTATATTTCCATAGGCAATTCCCGGCCCATCGTGGTGTTTAATATGGTAGCCAGTTATTTCAGGTACCGGGGCTATGAAGTGAACCTGGTCCAGAACATAACCGATATCGAGGATAAGATAATAAAAAAGGCCAATGAAGAGGGTGTAGAATATACGGTCATAACGGATAGATATATAAAAGCCTTCAGGGAAGACCTGGAAAACCTGGAGATAGACAGCATTGATAATATGCCCCTGGCTACAGGCATGATAGACCAGATAATCGATGTGATACAGAGGATAATAAAAAACGGCTATGGATATGAGATGGACGGGAATGTATATTTCGATGTGGCAAAGTTTGACGGTTATGGAAAACTTTCCCGCCAGAAGATAGAGGAGATGAAGGATTCCGAGGATACCGGATTTGAAAAAAGAAACAGGATAGATTTTGCCCTGTGGAAAAAAGCCAGGGAGGGCGAGCCCAGCTGGGACAGCCCCTGGGGGAAGGGCAGGCCGGGATGGCATATAGAATGTTCCGCCATGTCTACCGATATCCTGGACCATAATATTGATATACACGGGGGAGGTATCGACCTGGTGTTCCCCCATCATGAAAACGAGATAGCCCAGTCAGAAGCAGCGTTTCCGGGTAAGGAATTCTCAAACTACTGGATGCACAACGGGATGATAGAGGTAAGATCGGAAAAGATGTCCAAGTCCAGCGGGCTAAGACAGGACTGGATACTGAAAAACCTGCTGGCCAGGTATTCCCCCGATGTCATAAAGATATATATACTTTCCACCCATTACAGGAGTCCCCTTGAGTTTTCCAACAGCAAGCTGGAAGAAGCCGCCAAAGCCCTGGAAAGGATAAACAACACTCTGGGCAACATGGATTTCCTGGTAAGCTCCGCCCCTTTGACGGAGGGGAATAATGAGGAACTTGCCGGGAAGATAAATTCCATAACAGTTGAACTCCGGGAGGGTTTTGAAGCCGCCATGGATGATGACTTTAATTCGGCCAGGGCCCTGGGGGAGATATTTGATATGGTAAGGGATATAAACACCATGATCCAGGATCCAGGCTTCAGTATAGGCAGCGATATCAGGGAATCCCTTGGCAAAGCCCGTGATATGATAATAAAGCTTGCAGGGGTGTTGGGTCTCAGGCTTTCACCGAAGGCTGATGCCGGAGATGAAAGTATTTCCACTGAAAAGATAGAGGCTATGATAGGGAAAAGGGACCAGGCCAGGAAAGAAAGAGATTTTGCCGAAGCAGACAGGATAAGGGATGAACTTCTTGCCATGGGCATAGTGCTGGAAGACCGTAAAGAGGGCACTATCTGGAAAGTAAAAGACCAGTCCGGCGGTGGATAAATATGGAAAAGGGCAAAAGCCAGAACCGGGAATTTTTATACGGCATAAACCCCATAACCACGCTTCTGGAAGCAAACTCCGGCCGCCGCAGGATATACAATATAATCATATCCGGGAGCAGGAAAAGCGACAGCAGGATAGAAGGCATAAAAAGGATTGCCAGGGGAAAAGGCATCGATGTATCTATTATTCCCCCTGGTGATTTTAAGGATATGGCCCCGGGGATAGAAAAGACCCAGAATATAATGGCGGAAGTCTCACCCTATAATGCTCCAGATCTTGATGATTACCTTAAGGCAGGTCCCGGCTCCAGACTGGTGATCCTGGACCGGGTAACAGATGTGGGAAACTTCGGTTCCATTGTCAGGAACTGCAGGGCGTTTGGTTTTGACGGGATAATAATAGCCAGGGACAGGAGCGTATCCCCCGGAAGCAGGATTTCAGCCATATCTGCAGGGGCTCTTGAAGGTGTCCGGGTCTTCAGGGTCACAAACCTGGTGAGGGCCATAAAGCAGCTGAAATCAAGCGGTTTCTGGATATACGGGACAACGCTGGAAAAAGACAAAAAAGTACAGGACCTGGAAGCTGCAGACTTTGCATTTCCCATGGCTCTGGTACTGGGCAGCGAAGACAGGGGCATGAGCCGGCTGGTGACGGAAAACTGTGATTTCCTTATCTCCATAAACCTGACCGGGTCCATGCAGTCCCTCAATGTCTCAGTAGCCGGCGGTATCATCCTGTACCGCATCCAGGAAAAATACAGGGAGGCAAAGAGTTGAAGGACCTGCTTATAGTTGACGGATATAATCTGATCTTTGATTTTTTTAAGGCGGGAAAGCCTGCCGGCAGCAGGATGGAAACAATAAAGTCCAGGCTCATAGCAGACCTGGCAGAATACAGTTCCCAGAATGATTATGAGGTCATAGCCGTATTTGATGCCCACGGAAGCCGGAATATGGAAAGGAGCAGTTATGACTGCGATGATGTCAGGGTCATCCATTCCCGCAGGGGAGAAACTGCGGATTCAGTGATAGAGGAGCTGGTATCCCGGTGGTCTCACTCCAGGAGGATAGTGGTGGTCACATCAGATTATTCCCAGCAGAAAGTCATATTCGGGAAAAACACTACCAGGCGTTCCAGCAGGGAATTTGGCCTGGAGATGGAAGCGGTTAAAAGAAAGATAGGGAGTGTCCTCCATAGAAATAAAAACAGGGAAAAAACATTCTATCCCATTGAAAAAAGACTCGACCCCGGTACCCGGAAGAAAATATCTGACTACAGAAAGAAATAAACTGCAGTTAAGATTGCTTTCCCTTGTATTGATACCGGTTATCATTTTTTGCTCCTGCGCCTGCGGCCTGTTCTATGAATATCCGGCAGGAAATATGGAAATTGAGGCAGAAGGCGAAGATCACATGGTGCCGGAAGTAGTGGACGGCGACACTATTATACTGGAAAACGGGGACCACATAAGGCTCCTGGGGATAAATACTCCCGAGGAAGGGATGTATTTCTATCAGGAATCGACGGAAGTCTTGCAGGCAATGGTGCTGGAAAAGGCAGTTATGCTTGAAAAGGATATCTCAGACCTTGACATATACGGCAGGAAACTGAGGTATGTCTTCAGAGACGGCCTCTTTATTAACCTGGAGATGGTAAAGAGGGGGTTTGCCAATACTTACACCTGTCCTCCAGATGTGAGATATGCCGGAGAATTCCTAGAAGCGGAGAGATATGCCCGGGATAATAACCTGGGGCTGTGGGAATTATCAGACCTGGGCACGGTAAGCATAGATATTGTCTATGATGCCCCGGGAAATGATAATGAAAACCCGGAAGGCGAATATGTGGTGCTGGAAAATACTGGAAGCGATGTCCTGGATACAGCCGGCTGGACCATAAAGGACAGCGGTACCAGCATATACCGGTTCCGGTCATATAAGTTTTATCCCGGGACCAGGATAACCCTTTATTCCGGCCGGGGAGAGGATTCGGAGGGGATATTCTACTGGAACAGCAGCCGGCCCATCTGGAATAATGATTTTGACACAGTATATCTCAGGGATGCCCGGGGACTCCTGATAAATATATATAATTACTGATGCGGGGCAGGAAGTTTCTCAGATCTTTAGTTCTTCCTCTATGAAATGAGTATGGATATCGCCATCTATGAACTTCCTGTTCGAGAGTATTTTCCTGTGGAAGCCTATGGTGGTGCTGATGCCTTCGATACTGAACTCATCCAGGGCCCTGGCAGAGCGGGCAATGGCGCTCTTCCTGTCCTTATCACTTATTATAAGTTTGGCCAGGAGCGAGTCATAGAAAGGAGAGACCTCGCTGTCGGTGCCTATAAACGTATCCACTCTTACCCCCGGCCCGCCGGGTATAAAACTTTTAGTGATCTTTCCCGGACAGGGGGTGAAGTCATTTCCGGGATCCTCGGCATTTATCCTGAATTCGATAGCATGGCCCCTGGGCCGGTAATGGTTCCTCTGGAGGTCTATCCTTTCTCCTGCAGCAATGAGTATCTGCTCCTTTACCAGGTCTATCCCCGTTACCGCCTCAGTTATGGGATGCTCGACCTGTATCCTGGTATTTATCTCTATAAAATAA